>JAGWVO010000389.1 GCA_018970845.1 Planctomycetota bacterium | reverse complement strand
GCCGACGCGCTGGTAGCCACAGGCTACCTCCGCCTGGGCCAGTTCGACAGCACCGCCGCGATTTTCCAGGAGGAGAAGCGGTTGCGCGCCGAACAGATGGCGGACCTCACGAACACCACGGCCTCGGCGTTCCTCGGCCTGACGATGTCGTGCTGCCAATGCCACGATCACAAGTACGACCCGCTTTCCCAGGCCGACCACTACCGCCTCCGGGCATTCTTCGCGGGCGTCACCCCGCGCGACGACCTGTCGATTGAGGTCGGGCCGTCGGCGAACCGCATCCGCGACCATAACGCCGCGGTGGACACGCGCATCGCCGAGGCCAAGAAGGCCATGGCCGCGCTCCCCAAGGAAAAGAAAGCGGAAAAAGCCGAACTGCAGTCGCGGATCGACGCGCTCACGGCCGGGAAACTCAAACCCGCCGTCGCCATGGGCGCCATGGATTCTGGGGAGTCGGTTCCCGCGACGCATCGGCTCGACCAGGGCGCCCACGACGCCCCGAAGGAGGAGGTCGCGCCCGGGTTTGTTTCGGTTTTGGTTCCCGCGCCCGCCGAGGTCACCCGCCCAAGGCCAGGAACCTCGGGTAGGCGCTCGGCGCTCGCGGCTTGGATCGCCTCCCCGTCGAATCCCTGGACGGCAAGGGTCCTGGCCAACAGGCTCTGGCAGCAGCACTTCGGCACCGGACTTGTGGCCACCGCCAACGACTTCGGTCAAAGCGGCGCCCGGCCCACCCACCCTGAACTGCTCGACTGGCTGGCGGGCGAGGTGGTGGCCCGGGGCTGGTCGCTCAAGGCGACGCACCGGCTCATCGTGACATCGGAGGCTTACAAGAGATCTTCGGTCGCCAAGGGAGTCGTTCCCGTGTCCGATCCTGAAAACCGGCTGCTCTGGCGGCAGAATCCGCGCCGGCTCGACGCCGAGTCGATCCGGGATTACCTGCTGGCCGCCTCCGGGCTCCTCAAGCCGTTTGAAGGCGGCAAGCCCGTTTGGCCATCGGTTCCCGAGGATCTTCTCAAGGCCCAGCCCGCCATCTTGGAGGCCGAAAAGGGAGGCGACGGCGGACGCATGCAGGGTTGGTATCCCGACCCCGAGGACAAGGTCGATGTCCGGAGCGTGTACCTGATCCGCAAGCGGTGCCTGCCGATCCCGTTCCTCCAGGCGTTCGACCTTCCCGATCCGTCGGTTTCCTGCGCCCGCCGCGACACCACCATCGTGGCGCCGCAGGCCCTGACGCTTCTCAACAGCCCCGAGTCCGCCCGCTACGCCGCCGCCTTGGCAGCGCGCGCCCAGGCCGCCTCGGCAACGGGCGAAGGGAAAGTCGACGCCCTGTTCAAGCTGGCGCTGGCCCGGTTGCCTGAACGCGAGGAGCGGGCGCTGGTGCTCGCGTGGCTTTCCAGGCGCGGCGGGGATCAGGCGGCCTTCGCGCAGGCCTGCCGGGCCGTCATCAATTCCAACGAGTTCATCCATGTCGATTGACCCGCGGAGAGTTGCCATGCGCCATCCGTCGCGCCGCCAAGCCCTGGAATCATCGGGCGCCGGTTTCGCCTCCGTGGCCCTGGGAGCCATGATGGCCGCCGAGGGCCGCCCGGCGGGCGACTCCCTCGCCGCCTCGGCGCCCCGCCTGCCCGCGCGCGCCAAGAGGGTCATCTTCCTGTTCCAGTATGGCGGCCCCTCGACATTCGACCTTTTCGACTACAAGCCTGATCTCCAAAAGCTTGACGGCAAGCCCGTGCCGGCCTCACTGCGCAAGAACCCCGACCGCGTCGGCGGCGTGTTCAGCCATTGCAAGGACCAGGTCATGGCCGGACCCTGGAAATGGGCCCGCCACGGGCGGTCGGGAGCCTGGGTGTCCGACCTGCTCCCCCACACGGCGGCCCATGTCGACAAGCTGTGCCAGGTTCGCTCCATGGTGAGCGAGAGTTCCAACCACGCCCCGGCCACCTACCTCATGAACACCGGGGCGATCCTGGGCGGCAAGCCCAGCCTCGGTTCATGGGTCACCTACGGCCTCGGCACTCCCAACCGGAACCTTCCCGGATTCGTCCTCCTCTTCAAGGTCGGAGGACTTGGCGGATCCGCGAATTGGAGCAACGCCTTCCTGCCAGCACCGCACCAGGGCACCCATTTCCGCCACGAGGGGCCTCCCGTTCTCAACCTCGAGCCTCCCCCCGCCATGGCGGCGTCCCAGCGCGACACGATCGACCTCATTCAGCAACTCAACGCCCGGCACGCCTCCGCCCGCCCCGGTTCGGCCGAACTCGAGGGCCGCATCGCCTCCTATGAGCTGGCCTACCGCATGCAGTCGGAGGCGCTGGATGTCGGCGAGGTCTCCCGGGAGACCATGGCCACCCAGGCGGCCTACGGCCTTCATGATTCCAACAAGGACAAGGCCCTGTATGGCCGCATGCTGCTTCAGGGCCGCCGACTGCTTGAGAAGGGAGTCAGGTTTGTCCAGGTCTACAACGCCGTCGACAAACTGGGCTGGGACGCCCACGACAACAATGAGGAATACCATCGCCGCAATTCCGCCCAGGTCGACCAACCGACCGCCGCCCTGCTTTCCGACCTCGAGCAAAGGGGCATGCTCGATGACACGCTCGTGGTTTGGGCCGGCGAATTCGGCCGCACCCCGATGATGCAGGGAAACAAGGGCCGCAACCACAATCCCTACGGCTTCACCATCTGGATGGCCGGTGGAGGCGTCAGGCCGGGCATCATCGGGTCCACCGACGAGATCGGCCTGCGCGCCATAGGCGATGTCCAGCCTGTCAAGAACCTTCATGCCACGATCCTGACGGCGCTCGGCCTCAATCCCGACGAACTTCAGTTCGAGTTCAATGGCCGGCAGGAACGCCTCACCGGCGTCGCGCAAAGCTGGAAACTGATCCCCGGCGCGCTGGCCTGATCGCTTCCTTGGCGAGAGTTTTCTCCTTTCCGGGCGGAAGAGGTCAATCCGATGGCTCGAATATTGAAACCACCGATGTCAATCAGTCTGGCCGACGGCGAGCAGTCTGTGTTTCTGGCCGGGTCAATCGAGTTGGGCGTGGCCGAGGACTGGCAGGCCGCTTTCGAGCGTTCGCTGGCGGACATGCAAATCGCCATCCTGAACCCACGACGGGATGGGTGGGACGCCACATGGGAGCAGTCCATCGACAACCCCGTCTTCCGCGGCCAGGTCGAATGGGAACTGGACGGGCTAGAGCGGGCGTCGGTCGTGCCCATGTACTTCGCACCTGATACACGGGCACCGATCACACTGCTGGAATTGGGGCTCCTGGCCGGGAGCGGCAAGCTGGTCGTGTGCTGCCCCTCCGGGTACTGGCGACGGGGCAATGTCGAGGTGGTGTGCGCCCGTTACCGAGTGCCGATGGTGGCTGAGCCGCGTCATCTTGTTGAGGCCGTCCGGGACCGCCTGAGGCCCAAACCCCTGCTGTAGCAGACCAGCTTGCCTCAACCCCGACGAACTTCAGTTCGAGTTCAATGGCCGGCAGGAACGCCTCACCGGCGTCGC
>JAGWVO010000388.1 GCA_018970845.1 Planctomycetota bacterium | reverse complement strand
AACACTGTACGACTCTGTATTTCCCCTGAAAAATCTGGATGAGTTTATTATCTCCGAAGATAACCATCTGGCTTTATTTTCCTCACGGTCATTCGCGCAAGCTGACTCATGTGTTTCCCTGCTGGTGCTTGTTGGACCTCCAAGTCGTGGCAAGTCCCACCTGCTCGAGGCGATCAGGAATCAATTACTTTCATCTGGATCAGGCGTTGCCAAGCACCTGGGTTGCGAGCAGTTCATCTCCAGATTCATCGATTCCTTGCGGAAGGGAAAAACAACGGCTTTCAGAAAAAGCATCCTTGATTGCGACGCCTTGCTGATCGATGACCTGGACAAACTGGAAGGAAAGCCGACTTGTCAGGCGGAATTCCTGAACATCCTTGAATTGGCCAAGCACAGGGAAGTCAGGGTCGCTGTGTCACTGGCCATGACGCCACGCCAATCGAAAGGGTTGAATCCGTCTCTTGTCGAGAGACTTCAATCCGGACTTGTTTGCCCCATCGGCGCATTGGACGACGCAGGGAAAGCGCGCCTGATGTCGCAATTCCTGACAAAGCTTGGAGTCGGGTTGATCTGCACGCATTTTTTTGACGAGGTTGCGCGGCATCTTCCTGAAAGCCCGAGGGAGATTGAGGGAATCGCCCAAAAGGTTTGGCTGCTGGCAAGACTTGAAGCCCGTCCCATCGACATGGATCTTTTCCACAAGGCGATGGATGGCTTGGCACGACTCCCGGAACCAAGATCCATCGGCAGCATCACGGAGATTGTGGCTGGAGTCCTAGGAACCACCACCGAAGCGATCACGGGAAGGTCCAGGTCGCCAATCCACGAGATGGGTCGATTATTTGTTTATTATTTGGCTCGCAAGTTGGGAATTCATTCTTGCTCGGAAATCGGGGCGCATTTTCATGGCCGCAAGCACAGCACGATCATCAATGGTGCCGGTCAGGTGGAAAAGCGCCTGTGCCGCACCGGCGAGCGCGGTAAATGGCCTGCGCACTGGAAAAGCCTCCTGATGCGCTCGGAGCATCTCCTCAATAATTCCCGGTAATCAGATCGAATTACTTGTCAATGATCTCTTCCTCGGGCGGATGAGGAAAATAGACAAATCGCTTGAATGCGTAAAATCCGAGCGACCAAACCAAATAAAGCACCATAACTGTCATGTATATTTTGAAGAACAAGGTGTTCAACAACCATGGCAGGGTGTCGTTGGGATTGGCATCCGCCCATCCGGGCACCTTCCAAAAATAAACTCCAAGAAGAACCAATCCCAAGACAACGACAACGGACGAAATAATTGCCGGAAGATGCCACAAAATATAATCGCCGGGGGTCTTGTCAACCAACTTCTTCGTCCGATTCCATGTTCTTGTTCTGCTGTTGAAGCCGCAGTAGACGCAAATGATCGCCTTGGCGTTCAACAGTTCCTTTGCACAGTTGGCGCACTTGGGGGTTTCGGATTCCGAAACAATCGTGTACGCCTTTCCAACTTTCCCATCCTCCTCCTCATCCTCTTGGACTTTCGGAGGAGGGGCGCTTTCGGGTGATTTTTTAAGGGCCGCAACGAAGGAATCGCCGCATCCCTTGCACTTGACAGTGGCCCCGAGGATTTTCTCTTCTACCTTGTATTCCTTGGAGCATTTACCACATGAGATAACAATGGTATTGGCCATGGCTAACAATTTCCTGCTTAGTTTGAATTCTGTCCAAGGGAAAAGCTGTATGTGATTTCTTATCACAATCGAAAATGGAAAGGGTTTCAATTGGCTCCACCGAACAATCCGAGTCCCTCTCTTCCGCAGTTATCGGGTGAACGAACGTTGGTGGCTTTGGCCACCTACAACGAGGCGGAGAACATCGTTCTTATTCTGAACCAAATTAGGAATGTCCTGCCAAAGGCCATGATCCTGGTGATTGACGATAATTCACCAGACGGAACAGCCTCTCAAGTTGAAAAACAGATGGCCTCCGACAGCTCCATTCATCTCATTCGACGCGCTGGGAAACTTGGACTAGGTACAGCCTTGCTCCGAGCCGTTGATTATTCGAAACAGATAGGGGCCCAGTACCTGGTGATTCTCGATGCCGACTTGAGTCATCCAGTTTCAGCAATGCCGCGGTTGCTGGAAGGCATGATTGATCACGATGTCATGATTGGGTCTCGATATGTTGCTGGCGGAGGAACCAGGGGCTGGCCGTTATCGCGACAAATTATCAGCAGGGGCGTGAACTTGCTGTTCCAAGGACTCTTCCGCGTTCCGGTCAAGGATGCCAGTGGATCATATCGTTGTTATTCTGTTTCACTTCTGGCATCAACCCGAACCGACAAGCTGATTTCAACAGGCTATTCGTTCCTTGAGGAACTTCTGTACTTATGCGTCAAGGCCGGAGCGCGTGTTGGGGAATCGCCAATCGTCTTCGTTGAACGCGCCAAAGGGGCATCCAAAGTGAACTGGATGGAAGCCGCAAGATCTTTGTCAACCCTTCTGTTTCTTGGCGTAAGAAGTACATTAGGCTGGGATGACGAACTAAAACCATCGACGAAATACTAACTTTAGAAAGAAACTGATGCTCACGGAATCATTGTTTTATTCTGAAGTTTGGAATGTGTGGTTGGCGGCAAGATGGACCAGGTCCGGGCAACTGACAAGCCTCGAGCCAGTTCCAGGCCGTCAGTCCAAACCATCAGAAAAAGACCACCCGGCGCCAAAATTCCAAGCGGAATTGCTGAATGCCCTGCAATCGGTTTTTGATGGAGAAAAACCCCGTATCAATTTGCCTCAACCGAAATCCCGGTTCCAAAATCTGGTCAGGAACCTTTTGTGGGCGATCAAACCAGGATCACCGATCACCTACGGCGAAGCCGCTTCAAGAATCGGAAACCGTTCGGCTGCGCGAGCTGTCGGACAGGCATGCGCGAGGAATGAACTAGCGATTCTCGTTCCATGCCACCGCGTTGTTGGCGCAATCACGATGGGAGGCTACAGATGGGGGTTGGAATTGAAAAATGCCCTGTTAGCCAAGGAACAACGGCCAGTCATCCCAACTTCACATTCTCACCACCCAGCAGGTTCTCCAATTCGGGCAAGTCTATTTTTTGAGGATTGACATCAAATTCCTTGCCAAGTCGAAGGGTGCATGAGCGTTCCTGTGAATCAAGGATCTTGAGAAAAACGGGAACGGAACCGAGGCCCTTGCGAAGAACGCCGCCGATCAGATCGATCATTGTCCCCGGTTGCCGGTCAAGGTGAACTCTCAGATAGAGACCCTTGGCAAGTTCCCGCTTTGCCTGGTCGATTCCCATGATCTTGTTGGCCACGATCGATGTCTGGTCGGACCTCGTCTCGGTTCGGCCCTTGATGTAATAAATCACATCATTGGTCGGTTCTTCCTGAAGCTTGGCCAAGTCGTCCGGCCAAATGACACAATCACAGTTTCCAGACAAGTCTTCCAACTTGAACCTGAGGAATCTCGAGAGACCGTTCCTTGGTTTCTTCGTGTTGCCCGGTTTCACGCCGGTCAAC
>JAGWVO010000387.1 GCA_018970845.1 Planctomycetota bacterium | reverse complement strand
GGCTTGGAATGGGGCTGTTCTTCAGTTTCGTCACCGGGCTGGGAACCTTCGCGGCCTTCGAAAGGCTGAGCCTGGAGGAACCGCGTCCTTATTGGATTCCCCTGCCTGAAGCCATGACCAGGGACGCGTCGCCGGCGTTGCCGCTTCCACACCCCCTGAGGAAGGAACAGGGATCTCTTTTGGCTGGAATATCGGTTTCAGCCCAATTTCCTTGGTATTTCCAGATTCAGGCCATCATGGGTGCCGTTCTGTTGGGAACCATCGCCGGGCAAGGGCGCGGGCGTCTGGTCATGGCTGCCTTGGCCCTTCTTTTGGCCATATCCGGATGGATGCTCGAAAGACGGGTCGAGGCGCTGAGATTGGACAGGAACGATGCCACCTCGAGGTTTGTCAACGCCAGCGAAAGCGAGAGGGCCTCGATGGAAGGGGAAATTGTCGCTGCCCGCGCGCCGTTTCGCGCGGCGCATGGCGCCAGCGTCATGTTGAACCTGGCCACCCTGGCCTGCGTCGGAATGCTCACCGTCCAAGGCTTGTTCAGCAAGGAGAGGTGAACGCGCTCATTTGAGCGCCAGCGCCTCGACTTGGGCCACGAGGAAGGGCATCGTTGTGAATGCCGTCAGCAGGGCGGAACCAATTCCCAACCCGGCACCCGCCTCGAACGGCAGGCCGACACCGATGGTGAACACCGCCATCCACAGGCCGACATAGGACAAGTTCAAAAGAAGCAGCACCCCGAACCAACCGGAGCCGGAAGTCTTGATGATTCCGAGCCCATCCTCCTCCATGATTCTGCCTGATTCATCCTTGTAAACGATCGTTTTTTGCCTGCGTGCGTCGTTCGAGACAACCGACTCGGGCTTGAATGTGGCGGAATAGGCGGAATCCTTGCGATCGGCCTTCGCCCTGATCTCCTTGAGCCGGCGGGGCAGTGGCCTGTCAGCCTCGTTGATGTTCTTGTACTTGGGGTATCCGGGGGCGTTGGTCTTTTCGCGCCTGTAGGTTTCCACCCTGTCGTCGGTCGTCACCACCTGCAGTTCGTCAAAGGGTGCCGGCCCGTTGTCGAGGGACGCCTGGTGCAGGGGACGGGTGTGGCCTGGATAAGCGAATGTCAGCGCGATCCAAAGGCACCAAAATACGGCAACGGCGCCAACGCTGGCCGGAACACGCCAGACAAGCCCATCCACCGGATGCTCGTACAACCTGACCTGCATGGCGTAAGCCACGGCGCCGACCAGGGCCATGGTGACAATCGTCAGGACGAAAAGGAAAACGATCAGCATCAACATGACGGCACCCCGGCGACGACCCGACGACACTTGACAGCATACGATTTGAAGGGCCCCTGCAAAACGAACGAAGGGCAATCCGCCTTGAGGCGGGCGCGCCGACCCGGCTATAGGCATCTAGGGTTTCTTGAATCAGCCGGGCTTTCCAGAAAAAAGACGGGGGTCGGCCATGGAATCGTTGGCCTGCTGTTTGACAGTGGCGGGACTGGTCTTATCCCAAGGTTCGGCAGCGGTCGCTGATCCGCTTGACCGGATTGTCAGGATTCGCCCCGAACTTCCCGTCGGAATGGAATGGCTCTATCGGGGAACGGTCAGCGAGAATTACCAAAGCGGCCAAGCCGAATACTCACGCGCCTATCGTCTTGAGGCGCGGGCGCTCGCCATGGGCGATCGCCAGGGGCGCCGCACCGTGGCGATACTCACCCAGTTGCGGGAGCGGGATAACAGCCGCCCTCCCATGGGGCAGGTTCCAGGCACGACGGTTTCCCTGCAGGTATGCGGCATCGACGACTTGGGTCGGCTTCTGGATTCCTCCGCCGGGACTGGCATTCCGGTGATGGCCAACTCCATGGGTGAAAAGGGGATGTTCCTCGAAGTCCCTCCCGGCGGCATTTCAATGGGTGATGTCTGGGAAACCCCTGAGAAAGGGTTGCCCGTGGTCCGTTGGCGCGCGACCGCCAGGGAAACGGTTCAGGCGATTCCCTGCCTGAAAATCGAGGGCGAGCAGGTTTCGGCCGAATGGCACCTACCCCGGGCCGACAGGCCCTCCTGGAAGCGTTCCGAAACCGTCTGGCTCGGTCTTCGCAACGGTGTGGCCGTGAAGGTGGAACGCCGGATGGAGCGCCGGGAGCCGGCCAGGGACACGACAACCGAGACCCGCCTTGTCCGATATGAACTCGACAGCAGCATCCAGTATCCGTCCTCGCTTCTGGGAGACCGCATGCGGGACATTGAGCTGGCCTGGAACCTTTCCCGCGCCGCCGAACCCTTGCTCAAGGGTGGGGCGGCCCCGGAAACATTGGCTGTCTTGCTGAAGAAGGCCGATTCGATTTCGGAATCCCCGTCAACCAGCCCGTATCGCGCCGCGATGTCCCAGGTGCGCCGATCGATCGAGTCCGCCCGCAAGGGTGAACTGCCTCCACCGGACATCACGCCCGTGGCTTGGAACCAACCCGCCGTTTCACAGCAGGCCGCCGGCACCCTCGCCGCGGGCAGGCCCGCCCCCGATTTTCTGGCCCCGTTCCTCAGGGGTGGAACCGGCAGCGCCAACCTGCGCACCTGGAAAGACCAGCACTTGCTGATGGTTTTTGTCCAGCCCGGCACACCTGTCGCCGAACAGGTTCTCCTGGCGTGCAAGGAATGGAAGGCATCCTCCGGAGGAACGCTCTCCGTGGTGGTTTTGGCCATCAAGCCTGAAGACCGAAACATCGATCGCCTGACCCGCGACACCTCGTTCATCACTCCGATTCTGGATGGATCGGGATTGCGCATCAGTTACGCCGTCGAGTCGACTCCTCGCCTGGTTCTGCTCGATTCGCGGCACCAATGCGTCGGCATTTTCGATGGATGGGGCGTTGAGACCCGGATCGACTGTTCCAGCCACATCAATCGGTTGCTAAAACCCAAGCCAACCCAGTGACGATCGTCAAAGGCCTCCCATCCGGAATTTTGGCCGCGATGGACCATTCGTTCATTTCCCTGTTGTCGCCCCTGAACGGTCATTCAAGCGTAAGGTTCGGTAGCGTTCAGGAGGCCCAATGGTTCCCGGAACCCTGACAAACCATATTCCCCCGTGCACGGGAACATGCGCTGTCACTGGAAAAAGTCTCGAACCGGGCGATCCGATCGTCGTGGCCTTGTACCGCAAGGACGGGTTGATCGAACGCCTCGACGCCTTGCGAGCCCATTCCGATGGCTTGCCCCAGAGCGCCTGGGCGGTATGGCAGGCATCCGTCCCGGCGGAAATCAAGGGAAACAAGCCTACGGCTGAGTTGGCCTTGACCGAGGTGGTTTTTTCGGAGGATACGGCGGCCGAGATCCGTTGGGATGCGTGCCAGAGGTTGGCTCGAAAGCGTAGGATACAGCTAAGTAGGGTTCCGAATCAGGAAGGCCTTTTTCTGGCACGGTGTCCGGACTCTGGAAGGGAAGCCATCCTGCGGTGCCCCAACAACGATCGCAGATGATTTCCAAGGGAATGTCGACATGACGCCAAGATCCATTCCCGCATGCGCCATTGTCGCCACAA
>JAGWVO010000386.1 GCA_018970845.1 Planctomycetota bacterium | reverse complement strand
TTCCCCGCCGGTATCTCGAGGCCCTCGATGGGGCTCCCTTGGCTGGTTCGGGAAGCGGCAGGATGGAACTGGCCCGCAAGATGACCGACCCGGTGCTTTCACCCTTGGTTCCGCGCGTCATCGCCAATCGAATCTGGCACCACATGACGGGAAGGGGGCTTATCGCCAGCGTCGACAACTTCGGCGAGTTGGGAGACCGGTTCGCCCATCCTTCTCATGGGGAATTGCTCGACCACATGGCGCTCGCCCTCGTGGCGGACGGTTGGTCGCTCAAGCGCGCCATTCGCCGCGTCGCCCTGAGCGACGCCTACGCGATGTCGTCCCGGCCGGCGCCGGCTTCAGCCGAAAAGGATCCCGGAAACTCGCTGTTCCATTCGGCCCGCATCCGACGGCTTTCAGGTGAATCGCTCCGTGACACGCTGCTGGCCCTTTCAGGCCGACTTGACGAGACACGCTTCGGCCCTCCCGTGCCTCCTTATCTCACGCCTTTCCAGGATGGCCGGGGCAAGCCGGGTTCGGGCCCCCTCGACGGCAACGGCAGGAGAAGCATCTACCTGGGTGTCCGCCGCAATTTCCTGTCATCGTGGATGCTGGCATTCGACACGCCCAACCCGTTTTCCACCGTCGGCCGCCGGACCGTGAGCAATGTTCCCGCGCAGGCCCTCGTGCTGCTCAACGACCCGCTCGTGCAGCAGCAGTCGAGGTTGTGGGCCGCGCGCGAGGCCAAGGCCGGCGCCGATGATGCCGCCGCGGCACGCGGACTGCTTTCGGCCGCCTATTCAAGGGCTCCGTCCGCCGAGGATGTCGCCGACGCCCTCGCGTTCGTCGCCGACAGGCTCCGTGAACCCGGGACGACCCGCGAGGAGGCGCTCTCGCTTTTGGCCCACGCCCTGATCAACACCAAGGAGTTCGCCTATGTCCGCTGATTTCAGGCGAACGCTCCGATCCCGCCGGCAGATGCTCGCCCGGTGCGCCAACGGCTTCGGCACCGTGGCCCTGGCTGGATTGCTGGCGGATGAACAGGCGGCCCGCGGCGCCCCGGCATCGACCGGGCTTCATTATCCCGCCAAGGCCCGCTCGGTGATCTTCCTTTACATGGACGGGGGGCCCAGCCAGGTCGACACCTTCGATCCCAAGCCCCTTTTGGACAAGTTCAACGGCCGCGATCCCCGGGAGTTGTTCAAGGTCGAACCGACCCAATTCAACAACATCGGCAGGGTGCTCGCGTCGCCATGGCGCTTCGACAGGCACGGCGCTTCCGGCCTGCCGGTCAGCAGCCTGTTCCCGTTCGTGGCCAGGCAAGCCGACAAGCTGTGCGTCATCCGCAGCATGGTGAGCAAGTTCCCCGAGCACACCTCGGCAAACTATTTCCTTCACACCGGATCCGGATTGCAGGGAAGGCCGAGCTGGGGCGCGTGGGCCAGCTACGGGCTGGGAAGCTTCAACAAGGACCTCCCGGGATTCATCGTGCTTAACGGCGGGTTGGTCCCCCCCGGCGGACTCGACAACTTCAACAGCGG
The DNA here is from genome assembly GCA_018970845.1 of Planctomycetota bacterium. GTDB lineage: Bacteria > Planctomycetota > Planctomycetia > Gemmatales > Gemmataceae > REEB421. The sequence goes on along the minus strand of JAGWVO010000386.1, from coordinate 2,015 downwards.
ATTCCTGCCTTCCGCCTACCAGGGCTCGATCTTCAAGTCGGGGGGACAGGCCGTCCCCAACCTCAACCCGGTCGAGAGGATCCCCGGCCAGCAGCGGGCCATTCTCGAGCTGGCCGGCAAGTTGGACAGGAAGTCGCTGGAACGGGACGGCGCCGCCGACGCCCTGGAGGCCGCCATCGCCAACCAGGAGACGGCGTTCCGCATGCAGGCCTCGGTTCCCGAGCTTTTGGCGATCGACGGGGAATCGCAGGCCACCAAGACGCTCTACGGCCTCGATGCCGCCTACGAGCCGACCCGGATTTTCGGCAGGCAATGCCTCGTGGCGCGAAGGCTTGTGGAACGGGGCGCCAGGTTTCTGGAACTCACATGCCCGTCGGTGGGAACCGACCGCTGGGACCAGCACTCGGGGCTGAAATCGGGGCATGAGAGGAACTGCCAGGCGGTTGACCAGCCAATCGCCGGACTCCTGGCCGACCTCGCATCCCGCGGCCTCCTCGATTCCACCCTCGTGGTCTTCGCCGGCGAATTCGGAAGAACCCCATTCGCCCAGGGAGGCGACGGACGGGACCACAATCCTCAGGGATTTTCCATCTGGCTGGCCGGCGGGGGCGTCAAGGGCGGCATCACCCACGGGGCGACCGACGAATGGGGCTACAGGGCCGTGGAAAACCGGGTGGAAATCCACGACCTCCACGCGACCATGCTGCGCTTGCTCGGGGTGGACCACACCCGGCTCACCTTCCGCTACGGCGGGCGCGACATGCGCCTCACCGATGTCCATGGGGAAGTGGTGGAAGCCATCCTTGCTTGATGCTCATTCGGTGGCTTTCAGCCAGCAAGGGCGATGATCGACATTCCCCAACCCGTGAGCGTTGACGCGGGGCCGGACCCTTGGCTGCGATTGTCCTTGATCTCAAGGGTCCAGGTTCCGGCGGCCACCTGGCTCAGGCTGTTGAAGCGGGAAAGCGTGCTTGCAGGCCGGAAGGTTCCCGAAAGAAGTCGTGATTGCGGGGCACCCTGCTGGCCGGGTTGGGAGACCGAGGGAATCGCCGTGTTGGACTGGTCATCGAAGCCAACGGACAAGGACGGGTTGACTGTCGTGAGGCCGTTGAAAAGAACCACGGAAACCCCTTGGGCGTTCTTGAGGACGATGCTCACATCCCCGGCCTGAGCCACATTCAGGCCGAGCGTGACATTGATATCGTTGATGGCCAATGGACGAGTCACCTGGATGGTTGACGAGATCGTTCCCCCAGCGGCAAGGGAAACCGCGGAATTATTCCGCAAGCTGATGGCTGGCAGCGTTCGGGCCGTGATATCGATTGACCAGGAAAGCAGGTCGCCCGAGTCCATGGGAGAGTTGTCGGAAACCACAAGCCTCCAATTACCCTGGGCGTTCATGCCCCTGAATGCGGCAAGCAGGCTTTCCGGGCGGAAAAGACCCGTGAACGGGGCGGCGCCGGCGGCAATGGCGACGCCGGCGGAGTCGCTGAAGCGGGCATTGGAAAGGTTGTCGGAGGATCCGCCCCGGCGATTGAACAGCGTGACCTCCCTGTTCGACGGCGACACCAGCTTGATGATCAGGTCGCTCACGAAGGTGTGGTTGATCGATACCCTCGCCTCGACATTGGCCACGATCGCGGGGTTGGGATAGTTGATCGTGAAGGTTTTGCTGCCTCCATCGGGAATCGCGCCGGCATTGGGCTGACTCGGAGCGGTCCAGGCCGCCGTGGCCACGGGCGCCGTGACGGTTCCAGGGGCACTCGGGCTCGGCGTGATCCCGGAAACGGGAGGAGTGGCGTTCAGCAGGGCCTGCAGGTTGAGGTAACGCCCGCCCCCGCCCACCACGGCCTGCAGTTTGGGGCTGACGGTTGCCGTGGCATAAAGCATGTCGATCGCCTGCCTGTAGGTCAGGGACGGGTACTTGTCCAGAAGCAGCGACAGGGCGCCCGTCACATGCGGGGCGGCCATCGAGGTGCCGCTGAGGTATTGGTACCCGCCGCCGGGCTTGCAGC
>JAGWVO010000385.1 GCA_018970845.1 Planctomycetota bacterium | reverse complement strand
ATGGCAACCTCGGCAGATAGGGTTCCAACTGTCGGTCGCGTTCGAGGAACCGAAGCAGTTCCGTCAGGCGGGGAGAATCCTTGCCACCTTCCAACCGACGCGCCAAGGCCTCGGCCTCATCGAGTTGACCCGTCGCCTCGAGTTCCCACGCCAAATCGAGCCTGATTTCAGCCAACAGCTTGCCCGAGGCCACCAGCGATGCCTGCCTCAGGGCATCCAAACGCGCCTCGCCCCGGCTCAAGTCGGCAAGCGAACGCCAATCGTTGGGGTCGGCGCCACCTACCCGCGCCTCCAGTTCGCGCCTGGCGAGTTTGAGCAGCGCGTCGCGCCTGTCCCCCATGGCCGCGTCGGATTCCAAGGTTTTCGCGGCGTCAATGAGAACCCTCGGCCTGTCAGGCATCACGCCGGCCAAGTGCTTGTCGGCATCGGCTGCCTCAAGGCATGAGGCGATGATGTCGCCCAGGCGCGGGCTTCCCCTGTCCAATGCCTGCCGCCACGCCGCCAGGGCCCGGGCGGAGGCGGCCTTTCCCTCGGGGGTATCGCCGCCCTTCACCGCCGATTTCCACCAAGCCCTTCCAGCCATCCACCACAATTCATGGTCGATGGGATAAGCCACGGCCGCCCTCTCGAGCGACAGGGCGGCCTCGTCTCCCTCCCGGGCGACCGCCAACGCCGCATGGGACCGGTGCAACAGGGGAGACAACTCCACCGCTTCGCGCAAGCAATCAAGGGCCCTGATGCGCAAGGCGGTATCGGCCTCCGTCGCCGGAATGGCTGGCACCGCGGTCACCGCGGCCCAAGGCACCGTGAGTGTCGGGGCCGCTCCCGGTCCAAGGGCCACCAGGGTGGAACCGATGGCGGCGACATCAAGCCGGGCCTGGGCGGCGCCATCGGTTTCGGCCGCCCGCCGCGACAACTCATCGAGGATGGCCAGGCCCAGCGCCTCGCGGATTTCCCCCGAGCGGGGCCGCAACCGCGCCGCGGCCTCATAAAGCTCGACGCGCCGGGGAAACGCCGCGTTCGCGAAGGGACTGGTGTCGGCTTCCACCTGGAGCCTGTAGGCCGCGCCATGAACTTGCAGCGAAAGGAAGATCACCAGCATGGGCGCCGGAAACACCAACGCCACCATGGCTGGAAAACCATCCGGGGAGGCGCGGCGGGTCGGATCGATGGACGACTCCCGGGAAGCCAAATAATCCAACTGCCCAAGGAGGATCGCCGCCAGGCAACCGACCGATCCCATGTGGATGCCAAAATCGACGAGGCTGTGAACGATCACGGCGATGCCACCGAAGGAGAGTCCGGCGGCCATGGGCAAAAGCGCCGTGCCGGCATGGAGCCGCATGGCCCGCCAGCCGACGGCGACAACGGCCCAGGCCAAACCGAGCGTGAGGCCGAGCCTGACAAGGCCGCCCTCGACCGCCGCCTCAAGGTATTCGTTGTGGGCGTGGTCCACCACAACGCCCACAAACCCACCCTTGGTCCTTTCGAGCGGTTCTACCAGCGGAGTGGTCCCACCGCCCGTTCCCATGAGCGCGTTACGCTGGAACACGGCCAGCAATGGAGTCCAAAGGGAGAAACGGTCATCCTGGAAAGTCTCGAGCCGGGTCAATGTGGACAGCCTGGATTCAACTTGGGCCATCCCGAACCATCCAATGAGCGCCGCCAACGGCACGGAGGCCAAGGCGACAATCGGCAGCGCCGTGGTGCCCGTCCATCGAGGGGAAGACCGCCTCACCATCCAGAGAACCGCGAGCAAAGAGGAGACAGAAGCGACCACGCCTCCCCGTGACATCGACATCGGAATGGAAGCCACCATGAGGGTGATTCCGAGCACCACGCCCAGGGTCGAGGGGTTGTGGAGCAGGATCGACGGACTGGCCAGCGCCTCACGCAATGGTTCCCAGAACCGGTCGCGCCGCAAGCGACCGTCGCGCGAGCGGGGGGCGAAGTCGTGATAGGCCGCTCCCATCAGGCCGAACGCCGATCCAAGCGCCATGTTCATGTAATACGGATAATGGTTTTTGCAAATGAACGGCCCGAACACATGCCCGGGTGTCAGCCAAGTCCAGTAGACGGTGTCCGATGCCGATGTCGCCGCCTGGGCCATGGCCTCAAGCGCCAGCAGGCTTCCGTTGACGAGCAGGAACCAGCCCGTGAGCACCAGCGAAAGGATCCCGACGCATGCCGTCAATCCGCGCGCGGCAAGGAAGAGCATGGTGAAGGCGCCCAACCGGGTCGCCAGGTCGAGTGTGGCGGCCGGGTCCATCGACAAAGTGACCCATTGTTCATCCGTGTCAGCGGAAAGGGGCTTGATGGTTTCCACGGTCGCCGGTGACAAGATCCGGACCAGTTCAGGCGGCAGGGGAACCGCTTGAAACACGGTGAAACCCACCAAGCCGGCAAGGCATGCCGTCACGGGACCGGTGCTCGCGGGAAGTCCGCGCCCGGCCATGGGGAGACAGATCCAGCAAACAACGACGCCAAGCCAGGGAAACGCAAGCCAGGAAAGCTGCCACGGATCCGATATGGCCATGAACCATGGCGAAAGGCAAGCCATGACAAGCCATAGGGCCATTCCGATTTTGCAAAGCGGACCGGCCATCGACGGCATGGTAGCTTGAAAGCGGTTACTTGGTCTTCTTCGAGGGCGGGGTTGTTTTCTTGGTGGGCGGACGGCGGGGCGGGGGCGCGTAAGGATTCGTCGCGCTGGCCTTGATCACCCCGGTGTAGGTGAAGTCATCGACGGCAACGACCAAGTCGTCGCTCTCAACAAGTGATTTTCGCGACACCGGCGCTACCTGGGAACGCTCGGTCGCGTAATGGGAAACCGGCGACTGGGTGGAAGGAACCGTCGCCAGTGAGAACGCTCCCACGGAGGAGGCGATCGCCAGCGAACCAACCAAGGATAGCGCTGAGGCGAGAACGACCAACCCGGATCTGGTTTTCATGACGACACTCCGAATGTTCAGCCATCATATGATTTTATTTTGCAAGATTCAACAAACAAAATGAGAGGTATCAACTTATTTAATCATTACGATCCGATTGAGTAATCGGTCGGGGAATCGGCCACGATGGAAGGTGGCGCTTCCAAGCGGCGCGGATTTCGTCAATGTGGGTGTAATATCCCTTACCTGCTTGATAACCGCTGCAGATCCCAATTAAGTCATCGGAGGCGTTCAGCAATGGCCCGCCCGACCGCCCGGGTACGCTGGCATCCTTGGCCTGCCAGAAAAAGGCGCGGGTTCCATCCTCGCGGGCAAGAAGCCTTTTGCCGAGGATTGATTCGGGCCTGGAAACCGGAAAGCCGCGGTCGCATCCAAGGCTGCGAATTCCCGGGTCACCCGGCCCCACGCGGCTTCGGGCGGCCGCAAGTTTGACCACGGCCATTCCTTCGGAAACCATGTCCAACCTGAGGAACGCGATATCCGCGTCCGCCGAGCGATGCAACAGCCTGGCTTTGCCAACCGATAGCGCCATTGGTCCCGAAAAGAGCGTGACCTGAATCATCGACTCTCCCTCGCCAACCAAATGGGCCGCGGTCAAAACCAGCGA
>JAGWVO010000384.1 GCA_018970845.1 Planctomycetota bacterium | reverse complement strand
TGGGAGGATGGGCTTTCTGGATGGCGGGATGTTCCGAGTCCAAGGTCAACATCACCGGAACGATCATGAAGGGTGGCAAGCCCCTCGTGGTGAGCAAGGAAACCTACGTGACCTTGCAGTTCCTGCCGGAGTCCGTTGCCAGCGAGGCGCAAAGCAACTCCTACTCCGCCACTTTCGACCAATCCACCGGCAAGTTCCGGCTGGAGCTTTCGCCCGGAAAGTACAAGACAAACTTCATCATGGCGTTGCCCGCCAAGGACGGACAGATGAGCCGGCCCTTGCCACCGGTGAAGTCGGCGACGCCGTACGACCTCACCAAGAGCCAGGAACTCACCATTGAGGTCCCCTGATTCACGGGCCGGCATCCCGCGCGTTGTCGCGTTGGTGGTGCCGGCCATCCTTGGATTCGGCCTCATACTGTCATGGCGTTTTGGCAACATGGGAGGCCTTCTGGGAATCACCCCACCCGGAGACCCCCGGCTGGCGGCTTTCGTGCTCTCCCGGCCGAGCGTTCCCATCGTCTTCACCTCGCGATCGGACATCTCGAGTTTTCTTCCCGCGGCGCCCGAGGGGGATGGATACCGGTTCCCCGGCCAACCCCTTTGGCAGGCCCGCGAAGGCCGGTTGCGGTTGCTGGCCGCCGATGGCCGGGTTCTTGAACTCACCTGGGGCAAGCCCCTTCCCGATGGCGACACCCTGATCGATGTGATGAGCCCATCCGTTTCGCCGGATGGCCTGAGAATCCTGTTCGCCGGTCGCCGGCGGGATGACGGGCATGGACGGTTCCGGCTTTATGAGGTCGGCGTTGATGGCCGAGGCCTCCGTCAACTCACCGGCGGGCAAGACGACCCGGGCTGCGACGCGGTTCCGCCCCTCAGGTGGGATGCCCAAGGGAGAAAAATGCCAGATGAAATGAGGAGGAAGGTGGATTACGACGATGTCGATCCGGTGGAACTGAACGATGCCGGCCGCGGCATCCTGTTCGCCTCGAGCCGGTCACCCGATCTGGGCCGGGACCATTCAAGGCGATCCACGGCCTTGTGGTTGCGAGGAGCCGACGGCTCGGCGCGCCCGGTCAGCGCCAACAGGAACAACGACCGCTGGCCGTTCCTGCTGAAATCGGGCTACTCAAGCTACACTTCCTGGAGCCGGAACAGGGAAGTCGTGACGGAGGACGGAAAGGATATCGCCCCGGTTCGCGAGGGCATCCATTCGCTGACCCGGCCAACCGACCAATGGGAGGCGTTGTTTGTCCAGATTCCCGGGGGGCACTTCGGTTTCATGGCCAAGGTCGGGCTGCCAACCTGGCGCGTGCGGCCGTTGTTCGCCAACCGTCTGGTGTTCATGACAACCAAGGGAAATCCCCGGCTGGACGGTTCCGATCCGCTCACGGTCGCCCAAGTGGCGCCCGGATCGATAACCCGATCCCCCAGTTCCACCGCGGGCACCCCGATCGATTTGGAGCCAGTCGGCATCCGTTTCGGTCCGGCCGCCGATGCCGACGGCCGCCCCCTGTGGCTTGCGACCCCTGGCGCTTTCCCGCCCGACCGGGTGGTTCTTTCAGCGGCAAGCGGAAATCTGGACGGCACCCCGCCCGAAGCGGGTCGCTTCGGGCTTTTTTCCGCGAAGGACGATTGGCCGGAACAGGGCGAACCGCCGTCCTTGGCCTCTGTTGATTGGCGCGCCGTTTTTGATGACCCTGACATGGTTGATGCCGAACCCGTCGCCGCGCTCCACCGTGGCATCCCCCGTCAGGCGGAAAGCGCGGGAATTGTCGCCACGGTTCCCGATGCCGTTCGCCTTGAGGATGGAACCAGGCATGGCGGCCCGTTCGGCCATCTTTTCGCCACGGCGCTGGGAGGCCCGACGATGATGGCGGGCCTGCCCGGCCAGAACTCGGATTCGGGCCAGGGGCCGATTCATGAATCACCGCCATCAGGATCGATCAGTCACCTTCGCATATATGCCGCGCGTCGCGACCGGTTCGATGACGCGGTTGTCCCGAGGATACCGGGTGACTGGAGCCTCATCCTCAAGTTGCCGGTGAGCGACGGAGCCTCTTCGGGCCTCATCCCCGCCAATGTGCCGACGGTATTGGCGGGCTTCGGCCGGGATGGCAAGATCGTCGAGTGGGGGACCCATGCGAAAGACAGCCGGGGAAGATCATCGCGTTTTTACGCCTTTGCCGGCGATCATTACAGCTTGGCGCAACCCCATGCCAGGCATTTCTGCGTCGGATGCCATGCCGGGCACAGCGGTTTGCCGCCGGAGGCCCATCAGCATGCCGAGCGCCACACCGCCGGTGCATCACCATGAATGAACAATTGAATCCCCCCGGCGTTTCCGGGAAAAAGTCGCTTTCCCCGATTCAGGTTGTCGTTGTGCTGTCGGCAGCGGCGGGCATCGCGGCTTTGACCTACTGGTTGGCCATGCCCGGTTCCGTGAAAAACATCACCGGAACCGTCACCCGCAGCGGCAAACCGCTCGTTGCCACCGGCGAGGGTGAACGGTTGCATGTCATTTTCGTGCCCGAGGTTCGCCGGGCCGACGAGTTGCCCACCCGTGCCGAGTGCGATGCCGCCTCGGGCACTTTCCGGATTGGTGAAATCCGGCGGGGCAAGTACCGGCTGGCGGTTCATTTGTTTGATGAGCGGCACATGGACGCCCTTGGGAACAAGTTCGATCCGGGAAATTCACCCATCAGGGGCGATGTCGCCTCCAGCAACCAGGTGATCGACATCCACCTGCCGTAGATTCCCGAAGCCGGTGACGGCCGCCAGAAGCACAACTTTTTCAAATCGATTCCAAGATCCGGTTTCAAACATATGAGTTGGCTTCAATGGGTTGCCATCGCTGCATTTTCAGCATGATCGATTCAACCCAGATACTTGAAGCCGTTCCTAGAACGAGGACGGGTCGAGCGGGGTGTTGCTGGTTGACTGGCAGTAGATCAGCCACATCGCAGTGTTCACCGAATAGGAAACGGACCGTACCGACCCGTCGCATTGCAAGGCCTGCAGGCCCCCGATGTGCGGCCCCCCGAAAATGAGGCCGCAGGTTCCCACCCGGCCGTTGGGTTGCGGAGGCGTGATCGGGTTTGTCGCGCTGCTGCCTTGGGCGAAACAGATCGTGTCGTTGTCCCAACCGTCGGTCCAGCCCTGGTCATCGTTGCAATCAGGGGTGCTGGATGCCCGAAGCTGGTTGATGTATTTCTCTCCAATTAAAAGTGTGTTCGATGTGCCTTTTTGGATTTCGGCCAGTTTGACGGGAAAGCCGGAGGGCTTGATTGGACCGTCAAGACTGTTGCTGGCGGCGTTGAACGCGCTCCATGATCCCCATGAGCCGCCATTGCCAACATAGTCACCAACGGCGCGCCGGCCGTTGGCCACCGACGACCAGGTGGACTGCGAGTACGGGAAGGAAGTGGGCCCGCGGACCGAGGGGCAATTGTAAGTCTTGATGGAGGTCGAAGCCACGGTGACATCTCCGCCCGGAGCCGTTCCCTGGGGCGTTTGATAGAGCGCCGTCTGCTCGATGAACGGAAGGATCTGATAGGCCCAA
>JAGWVO010000383.1 GCA_018970845.1 Planctomycetota bacterium | reverse complement strand
GGAGCGACTGGCTCTTTGCGCCGCCAACCGTCCCCGCAACCTTATGGTTGCCTTCACCGTTGACGAGGAGCATACCTTTTTGGGTGTGCAGAAATTCGCGGCGGACCTTGATTCGATCCTGCCCCAAGGGTGGTCGAGGCCGTCCTTGGCGATCGTCGCGGAACCAACCGGCCTCGACATGGTTGTCAGCCACAAGGGCGTGGTGCGCTGGAAAATCCAAGTGGGTGGGCGAGCTTGCCACAGTTCCATGCCATGGGAAGGCGTCAACGCCGTTTTCGGAGCGGCTCCCGTGCTGGAGGCGATTGAAAGCCTGGCGAACCGGTTGGCCGCGGGTAAGAGCGACCCTGTTTTGGGTCCACCAACACTATCCGTCGGCATGATTCGAGGCGGAATCGCGCCGAATGTCGTGCCTGATAGCTGCGAAATCGTCGTCGATCGCCGACTGATTCCCGGTGAGTCCGCGGAAGAAGCCACCCGGCAATTGAGGGACGCTCTCCACGCCTTTCGCAAACCGGGAATCTCGGTCATGGTTGAGGATCCGTGGCTCAAGTGTCCGCCACTTCCGCAATCCGTACCTGCTGTTTTGCTTGATCGGCTTCGACAATCGGGCATCCGCCACTGGATGGCCCAGTCCACGCGCAGCGTCGCCTTTGGTACTGACGCTTCAACACTTGCCGCCGCAGGAATTCCCGCCTTTGTTTTCGGACCAGGTTCGATTGACCAGGCGCACACGAAGGATGAGTGGATAGCCGTTGAACCCTTGGAACTGGCTGTTTCGATTCTCGTCGACTGGGCGTTGCTACCCCTTTCCGATGACATCTGACGGACGAAGGGTTATAAGGTAGTCACTCCATTCATGCATTCCGGCACGGTCCGGATCGTGGTGGCGGCCAAGGGAGTCATTATCGTGAGCATTGTTCGAGTCGGTTTAGCCGAAACACGCAATTTCGCCACAGGCTATGACGCTATTTTCGGCGGCAAGCCATCGGCGGGCAAGTCCGCCGGTTCGAAGGGCAAGTCTGCCAAGTCCGGCAAATCGAAGAGCAAGAAGAAGAAAAAATAGAGCCGTTTGTTAGCCCACGAACTAGCGGGCCTTGCCAAGGCTTGCCGCCTTCGATGGAAGGGCAGGTGACCTTGGCATTTTCCTCGAAGCCTGCTCAAGTTGGTCCAACTTGAACTCCTCCCATGACTCGGGCTTTGAAATTGTGTCCTCAGGCAGTGACTCATGCCAGTCTTCCCCGGCAATCTCAAGGCACTCCAGCATGAACGCCAAGGGGCCAGAATCCTCGGTCTTTCCAGAAAGCGGTTCCCTGGCGCCAAAAGGTGCTGAAAATCCCCAATAAACCGACTTGGATGTGTCAAGGATTTCCCTCATCCTGTCCTTTGAACGGAGCGGCGTTCCAAGCACTTGCACAAGAGTCGTTTCTGGATGTCCCAAGTTGAACCAGGAGGACTCGGTGCTTCTGATTGCCAAGCCTTGGTTTTGCTGTTCCGTCAAAGGTATGCCGGCCGTCACGACGAGGCATTGATGAATTCGAACGGGAAGGTTGATTGAACCTGGCTCGGCATCCGCAATTTCCAAGGCCGCCAATCCGGCGGATAGCGCAATGGCGGTTTGACGCACTTCAACTTCCAAGGTTCTTGGAAGGGCCAGTTTCGCCACAAGTCCGTTTCCCCTGACAAAGCAACCTTCCAGCACCAGACGCGAAGGTTGGGCCGCCCGGAATGAATCCTCCGCGCGCGCCATTGTCTCGGGGTCACGCATTCCTCCCAAGAAAGCATGGCCCGACCCGCTGGCCACGGTGACAAGGCAATCCTTGAGGATCAGTTGGCCTTGCCTGCTCATCATGGCCATGACGGCCTGCCTGACACCATCGGGGCAGGTGATTGTAATTGGGATTTCTTCAATGCGGACGATGGCCCCATCAATCTGAAAGCAGGATGCCTCGTCCTTGCGTGACTTCCAATGAAGATGCGGACTGCTGCCGGGTTCGGGTCGTATGGTTGCGACAAAGCCCGGGCGGAAAACCTGAACCGGATTCATTTCAATCGGGCCATCATGGCGCAGGAGGATCACATCGCCTGAGCGAGCGTGGGAGAGGGCGTGGTCGATGGAGGGATGGATGCCTTGTGAATCATCCTGCATTCCAGAGACAACGATGCGCTTGATCGGCGCGGGGGGACGCTTTTCTGTTGACCGGTAGAAGGATAAACCCGCGAATCGCTCGGCCCCAGCGAATTTCTCGATCCCAGATTCCAGCCACCGAAGTTGGAAATCCTTTCTTTCCGAAGGCGAGAACGCCGCCATGACCTTGGGCCCAAGATTGGCTGCTGATTCACTTTCGGGTCCGAGGGCGATTTCCGCCTCGGCAAACTCATTCAGCGGTGTTTCTGATTTCCAAGGTGTCGATTGGAGTTCCAGTGATTTGTCCTCGCCCAGCCTTTCGCGAGCCAAGTGCTTTTGGAAGTCCGCAAGCTTTTCATCCGCTCGGGGCAATGTTGGACTTTTGAAAAAGGTGCTCACCCGGAAATACCTGTTGCCCCTGCCCAAAAACCGCACGGAAGATTCCTGACCGTTGCAATAAAGCAAAGTCGATTTGGCCGTTGGCGTCGAACCAGCCATGATCGTTCGCCGCATGGTGAAGACGCCGCCAACATGATCCTGTACGGCGATCGCGCGACCGTCAGTACCTGTCATGATGGAACTGTTTTGTATCCATACCCTTCCGTTCCCATCCTGCCTTGCGCCGGGCGTCGAAAGCGGAAGCGATTCCATTGACATGTTTCCATCGGCGCGAGGCGCGTCCGGCATCACCGGCATGCCTGGTGGGGAGGATTCAGATTCGATGGCGGATGGTTTCATGGGTGAACCGGCCACGCATCGCAAAACGGTCGCATGGGGACCGAAAAGGGATTGTTCGATCCTCAATTCCGAAACGAAACCTTTGCGGGTTATCGCATCCTGGCCCCCCGCCTGGGCATCAATAAGGGAAAGAGTCGCAGGTTGATCCACGGAATCGGGTATGGCTTCCCGGAATCCGAGAAACACACATTCGCTGATTCGAGTGTTGATGGTGTTTCCCATGCCGCCAAGGATTTCAACCGAACTTACCCTGTTGCGTTGATCGAATGTGTTGCCTGCCTGGATCCATTCGCACTTTTCAAGGTCCGCCTTAAGGCCCTTGGATGAATCCATTGGCGACAAGGACAGACCCTTGATCGCCACGGGGGACTCACGGCAATCAAGGACGAAACGCAAAGATTCAAGCTTGAGGGTTTCCGCCTCGGCATGAAGCAGTGAAAGCGAACCAGAGACAATTCGCCCGTCATGATGATATCGGAGGGTTGCCTTGTTGCCTGGATGCGCCGATCGAATGACGATTTCCTTGGCTCTGGTGAGAAGAAGCGCGTCATTGGCACCGTCGATTGTTGTCAGGTCAAGGTCGCCATGCAGGACAATCTCGATTTTCGGAGCGTTCGCATGATCGCGAAGCCAGGATTCGAGGGACGTGGCAGTCGGGTTTTCTTCTTCGTAACGGGCCGTTGAATCGGAAGTCTTGGTGATCGATTGAGTAGCGGTGTCGTTTGTTTGCCGCGAAGAAGAAGCATCGATTGGCA
>JAGWVO010000382.1 GCA_018970845.1 Planctomycetota bacterium | reverse complement strand
CGCTCCTGGACCTGACCAGCGCCGAGATTCACATCCTGCTCGACAAGGCCCGCGCCCTGAAGGCCGACCTGATTCGCGGACACCGCCCGGCCCTGCTGCCCAACCGCGTCCTCGGCCTCATCTTCGAAAAGCCCAGCCTCAGGACCCGCGTCAGCTTCGAGGCCGCCATGGGCCAGCTTGGAGGCTCGAGCGTTTTCCTCAGTTCAACCGATGGCGCCATCGGCCAAAGGGAACCGGTAGCCGATTTCGCCAGGGTTCTCAGCCAGCTTTGCGATGCCGTCGTGCTCCGTGTCTTCAGGCACCGCACCATCGAGGAATTCGCCGAGCATTCCACCGTGCCGGTGATCAACGGCCTTTCCGATTACAACCACCCCTGCCAGGCGCTTGGCGACCTGCTCACCATCCAGGAGGCGTTTGGTTCGCTCGAGGGACGAACGCTGGTGTTCGTGGGTGACGGCAACAATGTGGCGCGGTCGCTCGTGGTGGCCTGCGCCCGGGCGGGCATGAGGTTCATCCTGGCCGCGCCGGAGGCCTACCGTTTTGACGAGTCGTTCCTTTCCACCTGCCGCACCGCTTTCCCCGGCCATCTTCCCGTGCAGGAGTCCGATCCCAATAGGGCCGTATCCGAGGCCGACATCGTCTACACCGATGTGTGGACCAGCATGGGGCAGGAGGCTGAAACCGCCAAACGCCTGCGCGATTTCAAGGGATTCGAGGTGAATGAATCGCTCATGGCTCGAGCGCCTTCCCACGCCCGGTTCATGCACTGCCTGCCGGCGCACCGCGGCGAGGAGGTTTCCGCTGGGGTGATGGAAAGCAAGGCCAGCCTGGTGTTCCCCCAAGCTGGCAACCGGATGCACGCCCAGAAGGCGCTGCTCTGCTGGCTGCTAGCCGACCAAATCGCCAAATCCTGAAATATCAACGGTTTGGCTCAAGTTCCAAACCGGGCTGGACGACCGCGCCCGCGTGCGGTTATACGCCCTCCCCAAGATCGCGCCCTGAGCGCGTGGTCCCGGGAGAACCGTGATGGCCCGATTGATCCAACTGTCCTGCGGATGGCTCTTGGCCGCAAGCATCTGTCACGCCCTGGCCGCGCCTTCCAACGGTGCCGGCGGCGCCGTTCCGCCGCTGTCACCGGAAGCGGGAAACTGGCTTATTTGCTGCGCCAGCTACACCGGTGCCGATGCGGCGGAATTGGCCAGGCAGTGCGCCCTCATCATCCGCACGCGCGACAACCTGCCGGCCTATGTCATCAACTACGGGGAACAGGAACGGAAGAAACGCGAGGCGGAGATCGAGCAGGAGTTGAAGCTCAACCCCGATGCCCGGATGCCGCGCAGGGGCGCCAAGATCCCCGACCAGTGCGCCGTAGTCATCGGCGGCTACCAAACCATCGACGCGGCCCGCGCCTCGCTCGACAAGGTGAAGAAACTCAATGCCCCCGAGTTGAAAGTCGCCGAAGGCAAGGTCAATTCCGATGTCGTGAGCCTTTATGTGCCGGTTCCCGGCAAGGGCGTGGAGATCAGGCGCGAGATGGTCAATCCCTTCACCCGGAGCTTCGTCACCCGGAATCCGACCATCCCCAACAACCTGCCTCCGCCGCCGAAGTTCGACCCGTTCATCAAGAAATTGAATGCCGAGGAAAGCTACAGCCTGCTTCGAACCAACAAGAAGTGGACGCTTTTGGTGAAGGAATATCGGGGCGCCACCATGGTCCAATCAACCACGGGTGGCGCGAACCAGGCAGGCGGCTTCCTTGAGAAGATCGGCTTCTCCAAGAACAGCGACACCCTCAACGCCTGCGCCCTGCAGGCGCGGGAAACGGCCCGCGTGCTTCGCAGGCTGGAGTTTGACGCGTATGTCCTTCACACCAAGACCACGAGCATGGTGACCATCGGCAGCTTCGATCGAGAGGACGATCCCAAGATGCAGCAGGTCGTGGCCCACCTGTCCAAGCTCAACCTGGGCCCCCTCGACCTGGCCGCCAAGCCGGTTCCCATGGAAATTCCCCGCTTCGATCGTTGATCCTCCAGGCAATGACAATAGTCGGGCCGCGGTTCATTCACCGCGGCCCGCGCCGTTGACGGGCGCCATCGCTGCCGGCCTGTATGCCAACTCATCGTCATCGTCGTGGCCGCCGGAATGGCAACCATGCCCGAAGACGATCACCCCCGCCACGCCGATGATCATGGCGAAAGGCCAGGTCGCCAGCCACCGAGTCCCTGGGTATTCCGTACCCTGAATACGGAGCGATTTCTCGTTTTCGGCCGTCAGGAATTCCATGAAGATCAACTTACGCAGGGGAACCGCCCTGGTACAGGATTCAACTGGCGGCCAAGCGGGCGAATGGGTTGAGTCTCCCGCCGGCATGAACGCCGTCCATTTGGATGCGATGCTTCAACTACTGCCAGCGCCATCCGAATGCCATGCCGACCAATCGGCCTGGGTGGTCTTGCCCGGAAACCGCCACATCCTTTTCGCGAGGCACCGCCGCGAGGGGAACCTCGCCAGAATCGAGGCTTGGCTGGTCCACCGCGACGACTATCTGGCCTGCGGGGCCGACTCTCCCGCCATCATCCGAGCCCTGGAATCGAATCCCATGGCTGAAACGGCCCAGGTGCATGAAGTGGGACGCACGGCAGCGGAATTGCGGAACATCCTCAAGGATGGAGACGCCCCCACCCTGCTGGGTGCCGCCCAACTGCTTGTGGATGGCGGCAAGTTGCATTGGCCGGTCGAGGCTCCGGTTCCGCTGCAACAAATTGCCTCAGTCTGGGACCTTCTCCCCACGCGCCAGCGGGCCCTTCTGGGCTGGACCAATTACCTCAATTCAACCCGGCACAAGCTGGCGATCAGCGCGGGAAACCAGCCATTGGACGGAGCCTGGGCCTGGGAACAGGCTGGTGATTATCCCGAGGGAAACTATGAGCGCGCCCTCCATCAGGCCGCCTTTCAGCGCGACGACGAAACCCTGGCCCGCCTTCTCAACCGGGGCAGCAGGGCCGATGTGCTGCTGCTGGGCCTCATCCTGTTGGCCGTGCTGGTCATCGGCCAATTGATGTTGGCCTCCACCGGTTGGAAGCCACCGCCCCTTTTCCGCCCGGCGGCCAAGGAAATCTCGCCATGACCAAGGTCCAGCAAGTGCTTGTCGTGCCGCGCACCCACTTGGATTCCCTTGGAAAATTCCAAGGATTCCTGCCCGCAGGCAACGACCTGCTTGACCGGTTGCTTTCCGCTTCGGCCCTTCGGTTTCTCGACCGGCCGGCCGCCGAGGAGGACCCCGGGCACAAGCAGTTGATCCCCTACATGGTGATCAGGCATGCCGGCAGGTTCCTTGGGTACACAAGGGGAAAGAAAGGCAGCGAAACCCGTCTTCACGCGCTGCGTTCGATCGGGATCGGCGGCCATGTCGAGCCATGCGACGGCCCAGCCCACGACTCCCTTTCCGTGGGAATGACCAGGGAACTCAGGGAGGAAATCCATGTCGACGGGGATCTTGGCGTCCGCTTCCTCGGACTGATCAACGACGACAGCAATGCCGTCGGTATGGTTCATCTCGGCCTCGCCTACCTTGTGGATGTTGCGGCTGAACCCGTGGTCGCCGACTTGGCGCTTGTGG
>JAGWVO010000381.1 GCA_018970845.1 Planctomycetota bacterium | reverse complement strand
CCGACGCAGCAATTCCTGGACTTGCCCGCCAAGGCCCCGCCGTTGCCAACGCCTGCCGTTCCAGAAAGGTCGCCATTGCCCCTGGATCGCTCCTTCAGCGGGGAGCGGGGCGTCGCGAAATCCGTTGCGGAATCCAGCGTCGTGGCGGCCGATTCCGACCCCACCGGCCGTTTGCGCTCCGCCGCGGCGGTGCCGGCTCCGGTAGGCGCGGCGGATCCTTGTCCGCGCATGCTTCAGGTTTACGACTCCTACCTGGTGGTTGAGGGAGCCGAGGGCCTCATGGTCATTGACCAGCATGCCCTGCACGAGCGGATCCTGTTCGAGCAAATCAAGAAAAGGCTATCGGTTGGCCCGATTCCGTCGCAGCGGCTGTTGCTGCCCGAGGTGGTGGAGTTGACAGGGGAACAGAGGGCCCTTGTGGAGGAATGGCGTGACGCCTTGGCCGAGTTGGGGATGGAAATCGAGGCCATGGGCTCGACCTCGATGGCCATCACGGCTTACCCGGGAATCATGGGGCAAAGGTCACCTGGCCAGCTGCTTCATCATGTTGTCGAGCACCTCGTCAAGCGCCAAAGGCCGCCCACGCGCGAGGCCCTTCTACACGATGTCATGAGCCTGATGGCATGTCACTCGGCCGTCCGCGCCGGCGAACCGCTCAACCAAGACCAAATGGCGGCCTTGCTTGAGCAGCGACACCTGGCCAGCGAAACGCATCACTGTCCACATGGCCGTCCCACCGCGCTGGTTTTTTCAAGGAATGAACTCGAGCGACAGTTCGGCAGGATTTGACCTTTATTTATCGGTTGCCATTCGGCATTTAACGGGCTTGTGAACAACCGCTTCCGGAGTGAATCCATGTCCTCGTTGGCTGGCGACCCGGCGGGTCGGGCCAGACTGAGCCTGACCGACCGGGCGGGTTCGACCAAGCATTGCTGGCTGGACGACAAGGGAATCGTCTTGGGCAGCGCCCTCGGTTGCGACCTGCGCCTTGGCCAGTGGGCGCCTCCAGTTTGGGTCTTGTTGGCAACATGTCCCGGCGGGGTCATGATCCGGGTGCTCGCGCCCCTTTCCAAGATCGAGGTCAACGGTCACCCATGGCAGGCGGGGGTATGTCCGTTGCCCGCCCGTGTGACCTTGGGCGAACTCACCCTGCAGGTCAGGTATTCGGATCCATTGATGGATCAACCCTTCGGCTCCGCACAAATTGAAACCGAGGCTGAACATGGCGCGGACCGTTGGTACCGCAAGGCGCGGCAACTCCTCAAGATGATGCGCGGCCTGCTGACAGGCGCTTCCTCAGCGGAATCAGCGGGTCGGGACGGAGCCGATCACACATCCCCGTCGATGTCACCCGCCCTCGAGACCGCATGGCAAATGTTGAGGACCGCCCAGGAACAGCACCGTGACGACCTTGTGAGGCTTGACAGGGAAAAGGCGCTTGTGGCGGCGAGGTGGGCCGATATCGAGCGCGAGCGGATTGAAAGGGAGGCGGAAGGCCTTCGTTTCCGTCAGCTATCGACCGAATTGGAGGCCCGCGAGCGGGACATCGCCGCCAAGGAAGCCACATTTGACGAGATCGCCCACTCCCTTCAGCAGCGTGAACTGGAATTGGACGATCTGCTCAACAAGGCTTCCGAGGAAAGGGACTTGCTGAGTCGTTCGTTGGCTGAATGCTCGGCACGGGAAGCCCGGCTTTTTTCCCGGGAATTGGAAGTCGAATCCCGTACCTTCGCCGCTCCCGAACGGGAACAGGCACACAACGGCGGCATACCCGTGCCAGGCTCCGAGCCACTCGCCACTTCGATTTCAATCGAGCATGAATCCATCCCCGACCATCATGTCGCTTGGGTGCCGCAACCGGTATCGCCGCAGGTTCCCGTGATTCCCGAGGAATGGTTCGGCAAGAGGCCGTCCTCCGTTTCTGAATCGGTGCCGATGGCGGGTCCTGTTGACCCTGTCCAGCAAGCCGATCCGCCCGAACCCCTTGATGCTTCCAATTCCGATCCCAATGATCCCCCGATTCCGGTTGTTGGATTTGCCTTGCCTGAGAAGGGTGATCCCTTGCCGGATTGGCTGATGGCGTGGTTTGCGGCCAGCGTGTCGAAGGCCGCCACCGCGCGCTCCGGTCAGGTGGCGGGCTCCGGCATCTGGGATGCCACCGGGAACATTGCCGAGTCCGATGCCCGACTCGCGAAAACGCTCGTCGAACACGGTTTGGCCAACCAGGCCGACATTGACATTCTTCTGGCCGTGGCGCGCCAGGAAAGGCGCGCCCTCAGGGCGCTACTGCTTGGTGACGGGGTTTTGACCTTCTATCAGTTGTCCCAAGTTGAAAGCGGCAACATCCACGGCCTTCACTCCGGGCCGCTTGTCGTGCTGGAACGGTTGCCCAGCGGTTCCCGGGAGGCTGTTTTCGCCGTCCACGATCCGCGCCGCAACGCCGAGGGGCTGCTTCATCATCTCGCCGAGTCCGAGATGGCGGACGCCGCCCGTCCCGATGAATATTCCCAGCGCGCCACGGCTGTCGCTTCCGTTGAATCCGAAAATCTTCAGGCGACTTGGGAGGTTCTGGAAATTGCCGGCAGGCCCGCCGTGCTTCGCGAGGGTGTTGTCGGGTCGGCCTCGGACGGATGGAGCACCCTCGCCGCGGTTCCCGGTGTTTGGTACCGGCTGCTGTTGCAGTCCGCGCTCGGGTTGCGCGACCTTCATGCCGCCGGATTGTGCCATGGTCGTCTTGACGCCGCCCATGTGGTGGCCACCCCCAACGGATTGGTCAAGTTGATGAATCCATCCGTTCCCTCATGGTTGGGGGGAGTCGAGGGCGAAGAATCGCCTGCCACCGACTTGAAGTGCCTCGGAAAGCTAGCCCGGCATTGGTTGTCGGATGAAAATCGCGGCGGTCCCAAGCCCAAGCCTCTCCCGGCCCCGCTGATCTCGATCCTGGAACGCCTCGAGGGGCATTCCGGGCCCGCGATTCCCTCGGCGGTTGAATTGGCTGATGAACTCGACAGGGCCGGCAGCCAGGTTCCCGGAAACACCGCCGCGTTTCAGCGATTCCTCGCGGAAATCCGCTCCGAAACGGGAATGGAAGGGGTTTCCGTTTCCGCTTGAGCCTTGGCCTCGCTTGCGCTTCTTCCGCGTCGCCCCGATCATTCCTTCATGGATTTGTCTTTGACGGGAGGCGCGGTGATGAAACCAAATGCATTATCGTTCATGCTGATCGCATTCGCGGCGGGAGCGTTGCGCGCACAGGTGGCCACGGTTCCGGCCAATGACGCCGCGAGGGCCCTGCGCGACCATGCCAAGGCCAACTACACGAAATTCGAGAAGTTGATTCCGATGCGGGACGGGGCGCGCCTTTTCACCGCCATTTACATTCCCAAGGATGATTCCAAGACCTATCCCTTCCTCCTCAACCGCACCCCTTACAGCGTCGCGCCCTATGGCGTCGACAACTACCGGGAGAAGCTAGGCCCATCGGAGCTTTTCCAGAAATCGGGCTACATTTTTGTCTACCAGGATGTTCGCGGGCGCTGGATGTCCGAGGGCAACTTCGTCAATGTCAGGCCGCAGCGGCAACCCGGAGCGAATGCAGGGGTGGACGAGAGCACGGACACCTTCG
>JAGWVO010000380.1 GCA_018970845.1 Planctomycetota bacterium | reverse complement strand
TTCATGATTTCAGATATCTGCGTATAGGACATGTCTTCGAACTTGTTGAGCAGGACCGCGAGCCGCTGCCTTTCCTGAAGCCCGGCGACCGCATTCCGCACCGCCTTTGCCAATTCCTCACCGTCGGGGGAATCGGCGGAACCTTCCTGCCTGCCGCCGTCGGCGGAACTCACATGGCGGAGCGGGCCAATCGCTCCCGATTCGCTGACGGGCAGCGGGGACGCCGCCTTGCGCAGCCTGCTGTCGCGCTTGTGGTTGCGCAGCAGGTTGCTCGCGATCGTGTAAAGCCATGTGTTGAACCGGGCTGTTGCCCGATATTTTGCCCTTGTTTGGTACACGCGAAGGAATACTTCCTGAGCGAGATCCTCCGCTTCCTGGCGGTCTCCCGACCAATTGACCAAGACTCCCAGCAACCTGGCCTGATGTTTTTCCATGAGCCTGGCGAACGCCTCGGGCGACCCATCCCGCACCTCGAGCATCAAGGCCACATCGGGATCAAGCACCGAAAGGCGCGCACTCGATTCGCTGATGGCTGGCATGATCCCCGGTCTCCCCCGGCAGGTCTGCTCAACTGCTAGGCCTTTTAGCCTTGGGCGCCTCGTGCCGTCGCCTCAATTGTCCGCAGGCAGCGTCGATGTCGGCTCCCTTGCGCTTTCGAACCGAGGCCGAAACCCTGCGTTTTTCCAGTGATTGGCGAAACCGCGCAATGGCCTCATTGTCCGGTCGTGTCCATGGTAACCCATCCACCGGATTGAAGGGGATGAGATTCACATGAGCTTTTCTTCCCTCCAGAAGCCTTCCCAGGGCATCGGCATCCTCCTGACGGTCATTGACGCCCCCAAGCAGGATGTACTCGTAAGTGACTTGCCGCCCTGTTTTTGTGAAGAACTCCCCTGCCGCTTCGAGAATCTTTTCGATGCCAGTTTTTAAATTCGTTGGCATCAGGCGGCTTCGAAGGGCATCCTCGGGTGCATGGAGGGAGATGGCGAGATGGTATTTTCGGCCGGACTCCGCCAGCTCCAGGATTTTACCTGGAATGCCAACCGTGGAAATCGTGACATTTCGGGCTGAAATACCCAAACCTTTCGGACTTGTGGCGATGGACAGGGCATCGAGCAGATTAGGCAAGTTGGCCATCGGTTCGCCCATTCCCATGACGACAACATGGGTGATCCTTTCCGCCGGGGGCAATTCGTTTCTTGCGAGAATGAGTTGTTCGATGATTTCATGGGATTTCAGGTTTCTCGCCACCCCGGCGATGCCGCTGGCGCAAAATGTGCAGCCCATTCCGCAGCCGACTTGCGTTGAAATGCAGACCGTGCGCCGATCGTCTTCAAACATCAGGACCGTTTCCACGGTGTGGGAATCCGCAAGCTTGATCAATAATTTTCGAGTGCCGTCCAAGGCGGTTGACCCATGAGCCACCGAACAGGTGAGAGGAAGCAGCTTTTGAGGGAGAAGCGACCGCAACTGGGCTGGCAAGTCGGACATTTCCTCGAATTTCGTGGCGCGGCCTTGAAGGATCCAGCGTTCCAACTGGCGGGCGCGGAGAGCGGCATTGGAGTCGAATTCTGACAAAAGCGATTTGAGCGATTCATGGCCCAATTCGAGGGCACCTGGGTTCATCGGATCCATCACCAGAGGAAGTTTTTTCATGAATTGATTTTAGCCTGAGGGCCATTCCCAAGTCAGTCGTCTTGGCAAACTCGGGATTGCCGCCCCGATCGCCAAGGTTTGCCTTGGCGGCATTCTTGTCCGGGGTCGCCAAATCATGCCAACACTCCACCGGGATGACAGCAATGCCCATGGAGTCTCGCGGCCACCTCAAGTCACTTTCACCGGTTTCCCGAATGGACGATCGTGGGCGTGCCGGTCTCTCCCATGGGTCGCATTTTTTGATCGATCCAGGCGCGCCATGGGTGGATTTAAGGAGCCGACCGTGGCTGACGGGCAATCAAATTTGTCTCAGGGTATCCAGCAACCAGCAGGGGGGTGGATTCTGGGTTTCATGGCCATCACCGTTGAGCAAGGCTATCTTGGCGCCCTGCTAGTGACCAACTCATGGGGAAGACCACTCGAATTTCGCATGACGACTTCCGTGAACCCCAGCAAAGTCCAGCAGATTCTTTATGGCCCAACCTTGGAAAGCCACATCGTTTCCGAGCTTATTGGCAAGGCCCTTCTGGATAAGGCTGCCGTGGTTCCCCAAATGATCCTTACCGATCACCCGCTCGGATTGGACATGCAGCAGGGATTGGAAGCCCCGGTTGTCTTTGTTGATCGACGCGGCATCGCCGGCGATTCCCTTCATCAGGTTCGGGGATTGCCAGATGGCATGGCAAAGGTGTGCATCAAACAGCCAAATGAATCGCTGGAGTCAAGAATTGCCTCGGTTTTTGAAGCTCTTCCGTCACGAATCGACCTGATCGACCCCTTCCACCGCGCGCAGGAAGCCATGCTCGAGGCCCGGAAACTTGGCAGTGGCTCAAGGGCGGCCTGAATCATTCCGCTACGGAAAGCCCCAAGGCTTTTCGCTTGTCGTTGATATGCGGCAGGTGGCTGCCAATGTGTCCGATGACCATGCGCATCAGTTCCTCGACCGTTTTGGGGCCCTTGATGCTATGAATGCCCTTTCGAGTCAGGATGGATTCCGGGAGCTTTAGGAGGATTCTCGCGAGCTGGCTGCGGGTCAATTCAATGAGTCGGAGTTCCTCCTCGGCATCCCGTTCGTGGTAAGCCAAGGCGATGACAAACTGGTTTTCGTCAGCGGCCAACAGGGTTGGTTCGGTCAGCGCAATGGTTCTTTTGACTCGATCAGCCAAAATGGGTTCGAAGTCCGCGATGTGGGAAATGACCTCAAGCGTGGACCATTTGCCGGGAACCGGCCTTTCCAGCATCTGCTGCCTGGTCATTCCAGCCACATGACGCCTGAGATCCGCGGGGCCCTTGAGATAAGACTCAACCAACTCGGCAATGGTTGTCGGCATGCGGTGACTCCGTTCATCCTGCCAATCGCGGAAGTGAAACCCTTATCGAGCGAACCTGTTCCAGCCGGGCGATTTCCGGCGCCAATGGATCATAATCTCCGGGATTGGGGTGGACGCGCTTGAGCAATTCCCAGCACACCCTTCGCATGTCCAGCTCTCGTTTTTCCATGGCATCCAGCAGTCCGGGGACCGCCGCCATTCCCATGGCCAAGATTTCTCCAGCAGCGGCGGCCCCATTGGGAGTGCGCAACTGGTCGAGCAACCGGTTGAAATGATCCTGAAGCGGAGGAATCGACCGCATTCCACCCATAGCCTGCATGCCGCGCACCGCCTCATCTCCCGAGCGGGATAGGCCGAACGGATCGTCGGAGAAGCTGTTGCCCAGGTATTCCCGGATGGCAATGGGATCGCGGACAAGCTCCTGCGGGGTGCCATGCGTGACGACATTGCCCTTTTTAATAAGATAACTACGGTCTGTGATAGTCAAAATTTCGCGGACCCGGTGGTCTGTGACCAGCACACCGATGCCTTGCCCGCGCAATCCCCGTACGATTTGCTGGATGTCCTCGATCGTCTGCGGGTCGATGCCCGTGAACGGTTCATCGAGAAGGATGAGAAGCGGGTCGCAGACAAGGCAGCG
>JAGWVO010000379.1 GCA_018970845.1 Planctomycetota bacterium | reverse complement strand
GTTGGCGAGGATCCCCTGTCCAGCGGCATCAACCTCTCGCTTCTGCAGGAGATCCGCCTTCTTGAGCGCAAGGTTCGCTCCCTCAACCGGCAGGGGCTTGGCAAGGACCATCCCGATGTGAGGGACCTGCTCGATGAGATCCGCGACCTCAAGTCGGCCGACGCGCCGGGAGTGGCTCGCGACGATGCCAAGCGCGCGGGCAGGGCGGTTGGCGAAACATCATTCGCCAGCAGGAGCGAGGCACTCCTGAGCCACCTGGATGACAAGATCAACGAACTGGAGGGAAAGCTGGAGGAAAGCAAGTCCAGCCTCGCGGAACTCCAACCCCAAATCGACGAGATCAGGCAGGTGGAAAGCCGGAAGACCGAACTTGTCCGCAAGCTTGAGAAAGCCGACCGGGATGTGGAACTTCACGAGCAGATCCGCCAGCAATACCTGATGACGAAGGATCATGGCGGCTACGACGCCCAGGAGATCACCCGGATTCCAGAGATGGGTTCCCCGGTGCCGTCACGAGGATCGCTCATCCTGCTGGTGGGGCTGTTTTTCGGCGGTGCCGCGGGTTCGGGCCTGGCTTGGCTCGCTGAAAAAACCGACCGGTCGTTCCGTGACCCTTCCGAGGTCAGCAGGACGCTGGGAATGCCCATTTTGGGACATATTCCCCAACTCGACCTGCCTGATGCCATGCCCGACGACAAAGCCGCCCTCGATGCTTCCCTGGTGGCCCACCATTCCCCCAAAAGCCAGGAGGCCGAAGCCTACCGGGGTTTGCGCACGGCGATTTACTCAAGCATCCAGCGGGGTGGCCTGCAGGTGATCCAGGTGACCAGTCCCTCGGCAGGGGATGGTAAGTCGACCTTGTCGGCCAACCTCGCCATCAGCATGGCCCAATCGGGCCGCAAGGTCTTGCTCATCGACGCCGACATGCGAAAGCCGAGGATTCACAAGCTGATCCGTGGCGAACAGGCCGGTGCCGGCCTTTCCGCGTTCATCCAGGGTTCCTCGTCGTTCGCCGATTCGTGGCGCGCCACCGGAATCATCAACCTTTCGGTGATGTGCTGCGGGACAAGGCCGCCCAATCCTGCCGAACTCCTCACTTCGCCGCGCTTCATCGAGGCGATCGACGAGGCCCGCAAGGCGTTTGACATCGTCATCATCGATACCCCGCCCCTGTTGGCCGTCAGCGACCCGTGCATCGTCGCGGCGCGGGTGGACGGCGTGGTGCTCACCATGCGGCTGCGCAAGGAGGGGCGCCCGTTGGCCGAGCGGGCGGGCGAAATCCTGGGCGGGCTCGACGCCAGGATCCTCGGCGTCGTCGTGAATGGTTGCGACCCGTCAGGCAGCCATGGATACAAGGGATATTACGGTTACAAATACAATTACTATTACTCGTACTCCGACTATCACCACTACACCGATGACGAGGGGCGCAGCTCCCCGGCCCCGTCGACGCGCGTGCTGCCCTCCCTGGGTTTGCGCCCGCGCAAGCCTTCCGGTTCCTGAGGCCGGTCACTGCGGGCCGCGGATGGCTGCCGTGCCCACGGCGTCGGCCTGCCTGATGAAGGTCGACAGGATGTTGTACTGGAACACGCCGTTGAAATAGTTGACGAAGGCGTCCGCGGGCGCCTGCTGCATGACGAGAAGGTCGCCCGGCAGCATCCGGATCCGCTCCCGCGGGTCGCGGAAGGCCCTGTTGATGTCGACGCGAATGTTGATCTGCCTGTCGTTGGGCAATTTCCTGAGCACCGTGGCGAATGACGGGTTGGTGAGGCCGAGTCCGCCCTGCTGGAAGCTGCCCCCGAAGCCGGTCTGGCTGAACCCGCCGTTGAGCAGCGGGCCGCGGACCATCGAGATGGCCTCGATCACATCGAGGTCGGTGTCGCGCGGAAGGGGATACTGGCCAACACCGATCAGGCCGGCCGTGTAGAAATATTCGTTGTCGCGCGCCTCCACATACACGATGTCCCCGTTCTTGAGGATGATGTCGTCCTGGGAAAAGTTCCAGGGTTCACCGGGGCGAAGCCTCAGGGGGATGCGCAGGAATCCGCTGCGGGCTGTCGCCGGCGAGGCCAGGTCGGTCGGCCTCGTGTTCCGCTGGATCACGACTTCCGCCTTGCCTCCCTCTCCCGGCAGGCCGCCCGTGCGGCTGAGCGCGTTGAGGACATCGTTCTCGTAGGCCGAGAGGGTGAGCGAGTATCCGTTGGAGGCACGGGAACCGAGGTTGTTGATCACCACCGATCCGAACGATCCCGACTGCCCACCCACGGCGGCGCCCGGGTTTCCGCTGTCCTCCCGCACCACCAGCACCTGGTAGGTTCTGGGCTGCATCAGGGTCACGCTCATCCTGAGCCGGTCGGGCGGGGCGATGATCTGTCGGGTCTTGGTGTAGGCGTCGCGGATGAGCGCCTGGGTCTCAAGGAGCGTCTTTCCGCGCACATCGATCGGATCCACGCTCGGCAGCAAAATCACGCCGCCTTCCTGAACCGGGATCGGGTAACCGATCGCCGGTGGCAGGTTCGCCTGCTCCGGCATCCTGTAAGGGATGGGAGTTGCCCGGTCTCCCAAAATCTGCTCAATGTACACTCCCAATATGTCGCCTTGGTCGAGCCGGTACGAATCGGACGGCTTTTGCCTGAGCAGGTCGAGGGGAACAGGCTTGTAATTGTCTCGGCTGACTCCCAGGTATTCCTCGGGAACGCGCCTGACAGGAATGCCATCGATCACCGGATTGGTCCACTGGGCGCAACCGGTCAGCGTCGCGGTCAAGGCGAAGGCGATCCAGCCAAGCGGGCGCGCCATTGCGGTCATGGCGAATCACCGGGCGTGGTTTCCGGCATGGGGCGGGGAAGGAGCGCGCCGGGAGGATCGTCGGGCCGGGTCGAGCGCGGGACATGAGAGTTGAACTGGCTCGAATCCGGAACGAACATCCTCGCCTGATAGGCGCGCCTGAGTCCGCTGGCCAGGGCCATTTCGGCGCCGGTTCGAAAGCCGTCGAAGTACATCGAGGCTCGCTCCTGCCCCTTGGGCGTCAGGCTGGACGCGGTCCAATAGTGCCGGGGCGGCTGGGCCGGCGGGTCGGTTGTTCCCCCGTTCTCCAGTTGGTCAATGAAGCCGTCGACATACCCTTCCTTGAAACAGGCCCCACAGCGGGGGCCGTTGTTCTCCCGCTTGAATTCCACGAACGATTCATGGGCCAAGGCCTTGAAACGATGCTTCAGGACGAATTCATCAGTGGCAAGGAGCGGTTCGTTCACCACGGTCCTGTGGGTGTTGCTGACGAGGTTGCAACCCGTCGCGCAGGCCAGCGCCGGTCCGAATGCCAAGGATGTCAGAAAACAGGATCGCATGCCTTCACGGCCCCGCGAGAACGGTACACTGGATTTTCATCGGTTCATGAGCGAATGGGAATTGACAATTTGTAACGATCGAATCGGTTATATCGGATCCAAGGCTATGCATCACATATTAATGATCGCTGTTGGATTGGCGATGGCCCAGGCGTCGCCAACGATGCAAGGCAATTACGCGGTTGGGGTTAGGGGCAGTGGCGGGCTCGAGGGGGCCGGAGTCATCGTGGCCAGCTCGGGCAGGCAGTCGCTGGTTTTGACCGCGGCCCATTTGGTCGGCGAGGGAGAG
>JAGWVO010000378.1 GCA_018970845.1 Planctomycetota bacterium | reverse complement strand
GATCGATTGGCGGCTGGTGCCCACCGACACCTGATCGAAAGGCATGAGCCGGATCTGCCTGGCGGCCTCGGGATGTTTCTCGAACTCCGTGAGGTCGGTCTTGAGGGTCTCAGGGGCCCTGCCTTCCGCGGCGTTGCTGCGTCGGACTTCCACCTGCTCGGGAGCCGCCGAGTCGGTGAGGCCGCCGGCGCGCTTGAGGAAACTCGGCAGGGTCTCGGGGCCGATGTAGGGCACGGCCCGTGCCTGCCCTTCCACCTCGCCCTCCACGAACACCACCTGGCTGCGGTGATCCACCACGCGCACATGAACCTGGTCGGGCTTGAGGTCGAGGGTGTCGGCGATGGCCCTGGCGATTTCCGTCACGGGCATGCCATCGACGCGGATTTTTCCGGTTTCGCCCAGCGGCACGCGCCCGTCGGCGGACACGGAAACCACGGAGTCGAGGTCGTCGCGGCCCTCGATGCTGACGGCGATGACATCGGGGGAATAGACCCTGTAGCCCCGCTCGAGTTCCCGGGCCGGCGTGTCGCTGATCCGCGACAGCGTCTTGTCCTTCAGGCGAGGCGAAAGGGCGCATCCGGCGGCGAGCGCCGCCAACGACATCAACGCCATTCGCGCCACTGGTCGCATTCGCCGCGGGCTCCTTCCCCAACCGGCGGCGTGTACCCAACGGAACGGGGACAAGGCAAGGCGATTCTGGAAAACCGGCGCGATCACCGGGCCTTGCGGGCGTTTGGCCTGCGAACCTGCGGGTCGAAACCGTCGCCCGATTCATCCCGTTCGGGGTCGGCGGCTGGATTGTCCCAGCGGTCGATCTCCGAGGGGCGCATGCCCAAAACGGGCAGGCGGGTGTTGGTGCCATGCGCGGTCACGCCCGAGCGGGTGAACGACCTCAACCCGGGGTTGCCCGTCGTGGTTTCGCCGGGCGTCACCATGGTTCGCAACCATGGCACTTCGCGGGGATCCAGCGGCACGCGCGCCACGCGGAGGATCCGCCCCTTCCCAAGGATGTCCACGCGCACCTGGTCGGCGCGCCTGTCGCCGAAGGCGCCATGGCCGGGCATGGTGAGCGCGAAAACGCATGGCTGCCCCCGGGGGATCCTGTGCCAGGTCTGGAAGAGCGTGGAGGGCGACTGGTGGTACTGAACGAGCGGAACGGGGCCGTCGTGGTGGGCCTGCCGGCAGGCGAGCCTCACTCCCGATTCCTCGGCCATCACCTCCAGCAGCCAGACCTCGGCTTTGTCCACCTCGGATTCCCGGCGTCGAAGTTCCTTGGAGATGGGATCGCCCCTGTTGATGATCCAGTCGGCGCGCCCCGCCAACTCATCCACGGTTCGGGCGGTGGCTTGCCTGGCTTTTCTCGAGGCGTTCCAGGCCAACGGAAGCGAGGCGATCCAAATCACGACGATCGCCGCGGCAAGCATGCCCGTGAAGGTGATCCAGCCTCGGGACAGCGAGGCCCATGCCGTGGCGCGGCCCTCGGCGGAAAGAAGAGCCACCGCGCGGGTGAGGCCGGCGCCGCCCAGCACGCACATGGGCAGCACCAGGAGCCCGGAATGCTTGAATTCGGGAAGCACCAAAAAAAGAACGGCCATGTACCCCATGGCGAACGCGGCGAGTCCCAACGCCAGGATCCGCTCGCGAAGCCCGGGGGCCATTCCCAATCCCGCCACGAGGGCGACCCCGGTGATGAACAGGACGGGGCCGGCCTGAGCCAGCCACGCCATGGGGGCCAGCAGGTGCCGACCCATTCCGCCGATCGGCTCATCCCTCAGGGGGAACAACCGGATATGGCCGCCAATCGGCAGGTCCTCAAGCAGGGTCGCCCGCAAGGCCCTCCAGGCGAATTCCGGCGCCCGCGTGGCCCATGTCCACGAGTTGCCGGCGAATGTCCGCAGGAACATCTCCCGGGTGAGTCGGGCATGCCCGGGCCCGTAGAGTTCATCGCACCGGCTCGCTTCCAGCGGGATCGCCTCCATGCCGTGGGCCAGACGCTCATGGGCCACCCGCTGCATCACCTGGAGATCGTCGCGGCTGATCCCTTGGCTGTTTTCAAGGCGAAAGAGCGAGCAACGGGTTTCCTCGGCGTAGTAGGCCATGTGGAATCCCACGCCCGACTGCTGCGGCTGGGCCGGGCAGGCGAGGTGGATGACCGCGATCACGGACCGGCTTCCGGCCGCCATGAGCAGTGGAGCCGCGGCGGCTTTCCAACGGCTTCCGCCCGATGCCAGCACCAGCGGTACCGAAAGCGCCGCCACGGCCACGCAGGTGATCAGCGCGTCGTGCCGGAATCCCAGCCCCAGCCCCGCGAGCAGTCCGGTGAGCAGGCATGATGCGGCCAGGGCGGGCCAGCGATGGTTGCCCCGCACGAGGCACGCCAGGGCCGTCCATGCCGGCGCGGCAAACCAGAGCGGGCTGATGTCGCGGGGAGAAAAGGAGACAAACACCATTTCCAATGGATTGCAGGCGTAAAGCAGGGCCGCCGCCAGGCCCGTCCAGCCGCAACCCGTCAGCGAGCGCGTCAGCAGCCAGAGGCAGGGCGGCCCGGTGGCGCTCACCACCAGGTAAAACATGAACAGCGCGTCCCAGTGGATGCCGAAGACGCTCCAGATTCCGGCGGCGGCGAGCAGGTCGAACACCCGGGTGGTGTACAGCGGCCAGGTGAGGTGGTGGTCCTCGTAGGTGAGGTAGCGTTCCATCGGACCGGAAGTGTCGTGCGGTTCCGCCTTCCACTCCTCGAACTGCTCCGCCGTCACCTCATCCGACTGCAGCGACAAAAAATCCTGCAGGGGAATGGAGGACGGGTCGCCCGAGAACGGCACCGGCCTCATGCCCAGCCCGGCCATGAGCGCGAACGAATAGCGGAAACTCTCGGGGAAAAACTGCCGCTTGCCCGAAGGGTACTGGCGCAGGCTTTCCAGCCGGGTGGCGACATGCGCCAGCGTGATGGCGGCCAGCAGCAGGAACTGGACCCACCGCGCCGGTGGCCGCGCAAATCTCAGCATGCCCGCGTGGGAACGGGAACGCGGCGGCGGGCCTTGGACGGGTCGCTGAGGAACCGGGTCAGCGAGATCGCCATGTGCTCGAGCATCGGCTGGGTCAGCCCGGGGTACACCCCGAGGAAGAAGGCGTCGTTCATCAGCTTGTCGGTCACCCGCAGGTCGCCCACCACGCGGCGCTCGATGTCCATGAACGCCGGGTGCCGGAGCAGGTTTCCGGCGAACAGCGGGCGCGTCTGGATGCGGCAGGCCTCGAGGTGGGCCACGAGGTCGGCGCGCGTGAAGGGGGCATGGTCGCGCACCACGATGAGGAAGCCGAACCAGGACGGGTCGGCCCGGGGATCGGGTTCGGGCAGGTGGATGAGGTTGTCGAACCGCTGCAGGACTTCCATCAGGAAGGCGTGGTTGGCGCGCCTGGAGGCGACGAAATGGTCGAGCCTGCGAAGCTGGGCCCGGCCGATCGCCGCCTGCGGGTCGAGGGGCTTGAGGTTGTAGCCCAGGTGCTTGTAGACATACTTGTGGTCGTAGCCCTCGGGCAGGTCGCCCATTTTCCAGCCGAACCTCTTGCCGCAGGTGTTGTCCTTGCCCGAGGGGCACCAGCAGTCGCGGCCCCAGTCGCGGAAGCTCTCGGCGATCACC
>JAGWVO010000377.1 GCA_018970845.1 Planctomycetota bacterium | reverse complement strand
CCATGGGGGCCTTGAAAGTGAAAGAAAAAAACTCGGGTGCCATCCCATCCGGTGGCGAGTTCCCATTGAAAAAGTATGGCATGCCCCGAGCCTTCAAATTGAGGTCAACCTCCCAGTTTGAAACCGTGTTTGGATATCGCAGTTCCAAGTCCAGTCAACAGTTGTCCGTTCATGCGATTCAAAACGGATTGAGCTTTTCCCGAATCGGCTTAAGCGTTTCAAAAAGGGTTTCTGGATGTGGTGTCACCCGAAACCTCATTCGCCGGAGATTGAGAGAAGCGTTCAGGAAACTCAGGTTGAGGCTACCCGTGGGCTTCGATTTTGTCGTTTCCGCGCGCTCCGCCAAGTTGCCAGTCGGTGCGCGATTGGACTCCATGGTTTTTGATCTGATGGGCCATGCCGCGGATAAAGCCCTGCGAAAGGCGGATGGACCTGGCCTTGAATCGGGCCCGCCATGATCCTTTCCATTCTTGATTATGTTCTTGCGCTCCTCGCGAAATGCCTCGTGGTGTTTTACAGGTTGATGCTGCAACCCCTGGTACCGCTTGGAGGATGCCGTTTCACTCCGTCCTGCAGCCAGTACATGCTTGACAGTCTCTCTAGGAATGGCGGCGTGCGGGGAATCGCCTTGGGAATCCGGAGAATCTCGAGGTGCCGGCCAGGCTGCCCGGGCGGGCATGATCCAGCCTGACGCTTTCTGATTTTTGAACGCAAATTGGTTGAACTGGCAATTAAAGGTCCCATGTTTCCGGGGTTTGCCGTGACTTCGGCTTCCTTCCGGCGGCAGGCTTGGATCCTTTTGGCGGTTCGGACGATTCCTTGCGGGGAGCACGATGACGGGGGTGCACGCGCGTCGCCTCGGCTTCCTCCGCCTCCACGGCTTCCTTCTTGGCCACTCCCTTTTGGTTCTTCCCTTGGATCACAAGGTTGATCGCGACATCCGCGAAGGAAAGATTGTCCCGGATCGCCTTCTCGATGTACCGGAGGTAAGGCGGGTCGAAAAGCGATTTGCCATAGCAAAAAAGGACGAGCGTTGGCGGATTCGTGCTCGCCTGGGTTGCGAAGTAGACTCGCGGATTCTTGCCCCGCCTCATCGGGGGAGGATTCCGAGCGAGGGCATCCTGGATGACCCTGTTGAGTTCGGGAGTGGTGACTCGATGGGAGGCCTGCTTGTGGAGGTTCCTTGAAAGGTCGACCAGCATGGGCACATTCTTTCCCGTCTTGGCCGTGATGAATGCGACGGGAACATGAGTCAGGCTGGGAAACACCTTCCGCACATACTCACCCATCTGGTCCATGGTGATCCTGTTCTTGACGAGATCCCACTTGTTAATGACAAAGACAGCCGGCTTCGAAAGTTCCAGGACATATTCGGCCAGTTGCTTGTCAACTCGTGAAATCCGCATCCGGGGTTCCAGGAAAAGAAGCACCACATCAGCCCGGCGTATCGACCTTTGCGCTCGGGCCAGACTGTAGAACTCAATATTCTCCTTAACGCTGCGACGCTTTCTCACGCCCGCGGTGTCGATTGCCAGCAAGGCCATTCCATCCTTTTCAAACCTGACATCGATGCTGTCACGGGTGGTTCCCGCCACTTCACTCACGATTACCCGTTCCTGACCGGCAAGGGCGTTGATGAATGTGCTTTTCCCAGTGTTCCTCCTTCCGACGATCGCAAGCTTCAGCACCGGATCAGGAGGCGCAGGCGCGACCGGAACCATGGACTGTATGATGTCGAGCAACTTGTCGCGATTTCTGGCGTGCTGGGCGCTGACACAGATGGGGTCCCCGAATCCCAGTCGATAAAACTCGACTGACTGCTGATCCACTTCCGGAACATCGCACTTGTTCGCGACGAGGATCACCGGCTTGCTGAGGGTTCTGAGCTTTTCCGCCACCCTTTGATCCAGTGGGGTGAGGCCTGCCCTGGCATCAACTAAAAAGATCAGGACATGGGCCTGTTCCATTCCGATTCGGATTTGGCGTTCAATATCGTCCGTCAGGTTGTCGACATCCTCCACACCCATGCCGCCCGTGTCGGTAAGGTCGAAGGTCGTGTCCCTCCACGAAACCGGTGAAACAACCCTGTCCCGTGTGACTCCGGAAGTCGGGTCGACAATCGCGATTCGTCGCTTGGCCAGGCAGTTGAAAAGCGACGATTTTCCGACATTGGGCCGGCCAACAATGGCCACGACCGGTAAAGTCATGATTGGGCTCTTGGAAACATCCGATTGGGCCGTTTGTTCGCGCAATTCGCGCGAGCAATTTGATATCTTACCACTTAACCAGCCAACATTCCGGAAGACTGACTCGCGGGAATGGGACAATCGCTCATGGCGCATCGAAAGGCTATCTGTTGGCTGGTCGTTGCCGCCTCCGCGATGGCTTCAAGCATGGCGCTGCTTGGGACCGCGAATACCCCATCGGATCCACCACCAATGGCGCCCGGACATGGGCGGTCTGAACCTATCCAATCGCTTTGGCGTTTGTCAGGATCAATGTCCTGCGCCAGCCAAGGGTGTCATGGCAGATTTGAGTCGCTTGTGGATCAGGTTTTTCTTCGCAGCGAGGCGACCATATGGCTCGAACGCGACCCGCATAGCCAGGCTTATGAGGTTTTGAAGAGCGATCGCAGCCGGCAAATCTCGGAAAATCTGAATGGCCCGGGAAGGCCCGCTCACCTTGATTCAAGGTGCCTTGCCTGCCATGCCAATCCACTTGTGGCCAAGTATGCGGAGGCAAAGCAGGACGAGATCTGGAAGAATTCCTCCCTTGCCAAAGAATTGGACTTGGCCTCGTCCCGTGGAACGGGAGTCGGTTGTGAATCGTGCCACACGCTTTCAGGGCATACCACCTCCGAATATTTGCAAAAGCACACGGTTTTGGGGCCGACTGGAATCGGCTTTGACGCTTGGCAATCGCCCGAATCGTTGAGGCTCAAGCAGTTGTCAGGGCTGGCCAACCTCTCACCCGCGAAAAACACGGCCGCTCTTTGTGTTTCATGCCATATCGGCAACCCGGGTTCAGCAACCGAGCCGATTCGCGATTGTAACCACGACATCATGGCGGCGGGGCATCCCAGGCTGGTTTTTGATGCGGCTTCCTACATCAACCAACTTCCTGCCCACTGGAACACCACAAGGGAGAAAGATCCCGATGGGAGGAACGCCGCGCTGCATGTGGCTGGATTGATTGTTTCCGCTGCAATGCAGGTGCGAATGGCATCTGAGCACGCGCGAAAGACTGGTGGCGCTTGGCCTGAATTCGCTGATCAGGACTGTTTTTCGTGCCATGCTGGTCTTGGAGCGTCAACCGACAGCTGGCGCCAAAGGAGCTGGCTTTCCAACCAGTCTGTAGGCCGGATCAAGCCGGGCGCATTCGTGCCATGCAATGCCACGCTTTCCATCGTTGCGAGTCTTTCCGAAAAGAAGGGAATGAAGTCAGCGGTGGAAGCTTGGGGTAAAGCCGTTTCAAAGGCTGACAAGGCAAATGTGGCAATACTCGGCGATGCCATCCTCGATGAATTGCAGAAACTGGAAGTTGAGATGTTAGTAATCGAACGATTGTCGGCGGACAAGCGGCATGCATGGCTTGCGCGAGTGGCCGGGCCTTCCGCAGTTGCCTTGGATGAAGGCCATTGGGACCAAGCCCAGT
>JAGWVO010000376.1 GCA_018970845.1 Planctomycetota bacterium | reverse complement strand
CGGCCAACCAAAGGATTAGTGATTGTCTGTCAATGACGGATTTGTTCATCAATGGATCTTGGTTTTGTTTAAGCCAGTCAAATTGGACGAGCGGGTTGATCAGTTTCGCAAGAAAAACGACAGTACCAGCAGCGCTGGTGGAAAGTACGCGGACGGAGGACCGTTTGCCAACCCCGACCCGCTTCGTTTGCAACGGGGTTAAATTGACTGAATTCTATTTTAAAAGTTGATTAATTATTCGGTTTCAATCCACCAAAATAAGTGATCCCAGTTTTTATGTATCAGGATGTGTCAAGTTTTCGGCTCTCAAATTGGAATCATGGTAGGGCGATGATCCCCGTCAGGCGATCGTCACAGGTATGGGAACATTGACGACCCCGCCGTAGCCGTCGGAGACGGTGACGGTGAAGGCGTCGGCCTGGTCGGCAGGAGTGGCCCCCGGGGCGGCGGCGGCATGCCTGGCCGCGGCGGTTGGCGTGTAGGTGAAAGCGCCCGCGGGACTCATGGAGACGGTTCCCTTGGCGGGCGGCGTGGAGACTGTGTAAGTGAGCGGGTCATGATCGGGGTCTGTGGCGAGCACCATGCCTGCCACCAACCCGGTTGCCGGGTTGGGTGGACTGACCTGGGGAGCTGGTGCCGTGGGCGCCTGGTTGCCTGACACGGCGACATTGCTGCTGAGTCCGGTGCCGCCGGCTTGGAGCGCCGGCACCGAGTTGATGGCGAAGACACGGTGGAGGTAGCGTTGGCCGGGCGTGAGTCCGGTGATGGTGAACGAGGGAACGACGGAACCGGTGTTCAGGGAGTTCCACGCCTCTTCGGAGTCTCGTTTCCATTCGACGCGGTAGTTGTTGATGGGCAGGCCGTTGGGTGCCGGGGTATTCCACGCGAGGGTTGCTGCCGCGCCGCCATTGATGAGTGTGGCGACAAGGTCGTTGGCCGGGTCGGGCAATCCAAGCTTGGAGTTGAACCATTCGATCTGGCCGGCGACGGCGGTGAGGAAGGTGCTGCGGTGGCTGGCGAAGTCAACCTTCACCTGCTCGATGTTCGTCTTGCCGTAGGTTCCACGCTGCCTGGTGTCCACAATGGTGCAGACGGCGTTGGTATAACCCTCGTCCTGGTCGCCGTAGTACATCTTCATGTCGCTTGTGAGCCTGGTCTTGCCCGAACCGGCGTCGCGGATCAGGGCCGCATAGGCGGTTTGTTCGTAGGCGCGGGGATCGCGGGCGATCTTCTGGTCGAGGAACTTCGACACCTCGGTGTTGTAGGTGACTCCATCCATCACCACCACGGGTTCCATTACCCCCCGGATGTCCGGTTGCCACTTGAACTCGGGCATGGTGCGGAATTCCCGCATGTAGAACTTCCTCGAGACCTCGTAATTGCCGCCGAACAGTTCCAAGGGGGCATTGACCTGACCGGAGTAGCCGCCCAGCGCGAACGATGAGAACTGGTGGACGAAAATCGACCATGCCGCATCAGGGACCGTGACTTCCGAATATGGGCGGGGATTGAAAATGAACCGGGTGGCGAACATGCCGGTGTCGGCCGGCGTGGCGGCCGTGGAAACCCCGCTGATGGCCACGCCCCGGGCCTCGAGGGCCTCCTGGAAGGAAATCGACACCAGGCCGCCCTGCGACCAGCCGTTCAGGAAGAGGTTGGAGGCCACCAGCTTGTTGCTCTGGAGGAGACGCAGCGAGGCATCATACATGTCCATGCATGCCCTCTGTTCGCTGGCCTTCACCACGAAGCTGTCGTTCTCGACCGAGTTGCCGATGCCGAAGTAATCGGGGAGTATGACGGCATATCCTTGTCCCGCGAACTGGGCGACATTGAGCCGCGCCTCGTATGAGGCGTAGTAATGCTGCATTTGTGTGAGGCCGTGGCCGTTCCTCACGGCCGCGGTGGAGTTCTTGTCCCAGGAAAACGACAGCGAGGGCGCCCATTCCTTCAGGAACAGCGTGCCATGCTGCACGGAAAGCAGCGGCAGGCTCTGGTTGCTTGCGCCCTCGGGTATCGCGATCAGGCCGTAAGTGACCGTGGGCCGGTTGCCTTGCTCCGGAATGGTGGACCTGTAAGCGATCCGGTAAAGATCAACATTGTTGAGCGCCTGCTTGTATTGAGGCGGAACATAATCCTTCCAATAGGCTTGGTTGCTGGCGGGATTGAAGATGTCTCGTTCCTCGGTGAGCACCTTGTCGAGATCGGCTTTGGAGACGGTTTTGATGAGTTCGTAGTGTGCGCCGATGACGATGACTCGGTTGTTGTTTTTGTCGAAGTATGTTTCGCCGTATTTGGCGCCGATGGGCGTGGTGTCGTTTCCGAGCCTGTCCCTGAGGTTGGTGCCGGCAGGCAACTTGATCACTTCGCCGCAGACTTCACCAGAGTCGGTGCCCTGGTTCATGTCCTTGGAATAGTCAAAAGCGGGCGATTCCATCGACTTGTTGGCGGGGACAGTGACGGCGAATGTGAGGATTGAGGTTCCCGAACCGGCGACAAGGTTGAGGTTGTACCTTTCGCCGCCGATCACCACGGGCACGAAGGGCTTCTGCCTGCCGATGACGGACACCGGAGTGTCGAATTTCACGCTGAGGGAGACCTGTCGGCCGTTGGTGACGAGGCCGCCATGACCGGCCACAACCGGGCCTGTGGCATCGATGCGGATGCGCGAAGTGTTGACGGACGCGGGAATGGCGTTGCTTGCGGGGTTGCCCGCCCGGTCGACAATCTGGTTGCTCGCGAAGTCGAAGTCCCTGATGGCGTTGGCGTTGACGCGGCCGAGGCTGATGCCGTTGGAGTCGAGGTCGTTGGCGGTCACGACCATGCGGAAGTTGAGGGAACGGGTGCCGCTGCCCGAAACATATCTGGCCTGTCGCATGGCGTAGCCGACTTCAAGCGGAATCGAAACTTGGGTCGTGTCGCCGACCACCCGCACCGGTTCGTTGAAGTTGACGGTGAAGTTGAGCGCCTTGCCCGTTCCATAGGTTTGGGCGATGGGCAGGGAAACGGAACGAACCACAGGCGGCGCCGTGTCGCCCAACAACCCGCCCAAGAATGCCGGCGCCAATCGGGATTCAAGCGTTTCCAACTTCATGGTTCGCTGAATCGGGAAACGGGTAGATG
This sequence comes from Planctomycetota bacterium, assembly GCA_018970845.1. Lineage (GTDB taxonomy): Bacteria > Planctomycetota > Planctomycetia > Gemmatales > Gemmataceae > REEB421. The sequence goes on along the minus strand of JAGWVO010000376.1, from coordinate 551 downwards.
GATGATTGGGTCGAAAAAGCCAGCTCGATAATTTGCAAAGCATGCGCATTTTGGTGGCCTTGACTTGGATTTGAGTTGGATTAACCATAATTGATTCGAATCGCTTTGGCAAGCATCGGCTGGAGAAAGTTATCCAGTGTATTCGTAGAAGTAGAGCCAGCTTGATTTCTTTGGATTGTTTGAAACACAACTACTTCAAATCAGTTCCGAATAATGCCGGTGGCCCGGCTCTTTGTTCGGGAGCAAGCGTTTCGTGATTGAGCCCGATTCCGGCGGTTTGAGAGTCCCGTCGCTTCCTATGCCGGGCATCCGGGTCGTGCTTCAGGAGCGTGTGAATTCGAACGGGTACCGGATCAGGGGGCGCCGCGGACGCGCGAGGCGAGCTCGAGCCAGCCTTCCCATTGCTTGCGGGTCTTCTCGTCGAGCGAGGGAAGGGCCTGGCGGATTTCCTGCAGCCTGGTGCTCATCAGCGTGAACTGGTTCATGGCCGCGTGGCAGCGCACCTCGCCACCCAGCGCCACCAACCGCTGCACCGGGTCGGTCAGCCGCGT
>JAGWVO010000375.1 GCA_018970845.1 Planctomycetota bacterium | reverse complement strand
GCCATCCGCCTGAGCCACTGCTGGATCTCCCGCTGGAGTTTTCCAAGGTCGGCAACATCCCCGGGTTCCGTGAACCGGGCCAGTTCCTCCATGTCGATCACGGCCAGGCGGGCGGTCTTCTCGGCTTCCGCGAGTTGCTCCAGAAGCTTGTCGATCGCCTCGAGCTCCTCCTTGATTTCAAGGGCCTGTGGAACCGTCATCGGTTCCCGGCCCCTGAACGGATATTTCGCCGCGAGTTCCTCGACCAGGTAATGGTCGGCCATGGCCTCCATCAGCTTGAGCATTTGGGTGGCGAAGGGGGATCTTTCGTCACCCGAGCGGTACCAGAGGTCCTCGAGTTCTGAAAGCTGCCTTTCGCGGACCGCCTTGTTGAATTCCTTCCGAAGCTCGTCGGGGGGACGGGTCGCCTTGGCCCCCGCATCCACCGCCTTATCAGAGTCCTTGACAACCTCATCGGTTGAGTGGGTGGCCAGGATCTTGTCCTTCCTGCGCAGCAGGATTTCCCTCAAGTGATCGATGCTCGGGCCAAGGCCCCTGATTTGCGAGGGATCGAGCCTGATGGCGTTCGCCAGTTCCTCCTCGGTGAATTTCCGGGATGAGCCATACTTGAGCATCTGCTCGAAGGCTGGGGAAACCATGTCGGGGGCGGGTTGGGAAGGGGGGGGCACCAGCCTGGGATCATACTTCTGGTAGACATGGACCACTCCGGGGGGAGTGGTGCCCCGGGGTGCTTCATCCTCGACATGGTCTTCCATGGGCGGGCCCAGTGGTTGCCTCAGCGAATCTCGTAAGTCATGCGGCCGTGCTTCTGGGTGCGGCTGATTCGGTCGGTCGCGTAAAGGCCGGCCAGCACGAACTCGAGGCATGACGCGCGGACGGCGACGCTCTCGTTGGCATTCACCTCGAACGCCTTGGCCCATGCCGGGGGCACCCGCTTGAGCCGTTCGGCGTAATGCTCCGAAGGCAGCATGTCGCCAACCTCGACCCGGGCGCCCTTGTTGAAGACATCAACGATGGAGTCGAGTCCGGATTTTTCCACATACTCGTTGAAGACGACGCCGATCGCCTCGGCCATGATCGCCTCCAGGACCTGCTTTTCGGTCATCTGCTGGCTGCCCATCATGTCGAGTTCGAGCTTGCCAAGCGATGACGATGGAAGGTGGCCGAGGTCCGAGATGCGAGCGACGGACGGTTTCTCGCCCAGCAGCACGCCTCGGCGGCGCGCGCTGGCCACAAGGGTGCGGTAGTTGGCCATGGAGAACCGGGCGCTGACCCCGGATTGCTGGTCCACAAGCCGCGACTTCCTGGCGCAGATGCTGATTTGCTCGACGATTTCCTTCATGAAGGGAGGCACGACAACGGGAAACTCACCGCCCAGGTCGGTTCCCGACTGCTGCTCCATGATGTCGATCCCCAGGGCCCTCTCCAGGGGGTAGTGGGTCTGGATCATGCTGCCTATCCGATCCTTCAACTGAGGGATCACCTTGCCCGAGCGGTTGTAGGTGGAAGGATTGGCCGAGAACAGGAGCAGGATGTCGAGATCAAACTTGACGGGGTATCCGCGGACCTGGACATCACGCTCCTCGAGGATGTTGAAGAGGCCGACCTGGACTAGCTCATCAAGTTCGGGGATCTCGTTCATGGCGAAAATGCCCCGGTGCATGCGCGGAATGAGGCCGAAGCTGATGGCCTCCTCGGCCGAGAGGCTCACGCCCGCCGCGAGCCTCGCCGGGTCGATCTCTCCCAGCACATCGGCGAACTTGGTCCCCGGGGCGAGGCGTTCGGCGTAGCGGTCCTCGCGGCGCCACCAGCCGATGGGCACATCCGCCGGGGGCGCCGATGCCACCAGGCGGCGCGCCGGCCCGGTGATGGGGCTGTAAGGATTTTCCCGCACTTGCAGGCCGGGAGCGTCGATGAACGGGATCTCGTCATCGAGGAAGCGCCCGACCGAACGCATGAGGCGGCTTTTGGCCTGTCCTTTCTCCCCAAGGAAGAGGATGTCGTGGCCGGCCAGCAACGCGAGGCTCACCTCGGGAAGCACGGTGTTCTCATAACCGACGATTCCGGGAAACAGTTCGGCGCCCGACTTGAGGGCCGCCAGGAAATTGGCCCGGATCTCATCCTTGACCGTACGGGGAGTCCAACCCGAGTTTCGAAGTTGCTCGAGCGTGCGCGGTCGGTCTTTCACGGTTCTGTTCCCGTCATCGGCGTGAAGAGGAAGCAAGGGCGGTTCCGCCACACCATCATAGGGGGTGAAGGCGCGCTCAGCGGCGTTCGTCGGGATAGGCGTCGGGAAGGTGGTTGTTGTGCACCGCTCCCGGACCAAGCACCGCGGAATCGCCGCCTTCGCCATTTTCCCGATGACCGTTGGATTCGTGGGAAGGGGCAAGGTCATTGATGGTCCGGTCGTATGGGTCGCAATGCCTGGCCGGCGCGCCTTCCCGTTCAACGATGATCCGGAAACCGAATTTGGCGATGAGAATCTGGTCATCGGCGCTTAGGGAAGCCCGCCTGACCCTCTGTCCGTTTACCCGGGTTCCGTTGGTGCTGCCAAGGTCGCGCACATAGAGCAGCCCGTCCGATTTCACGAGGACGCAATGAATTTTCGAGACGCTCTTGTGTTCAAGAACGAGGTCGCAACCCTCCTGCCTGCCCACGAGGGTGAGGTCTTGCACCAGTTCAAGCGACCGACCGCCTTCCAGCGGCATCAAACTCACGCGCATGCCGAACTATCCGTTCGGGAAGGAGACGAGAATATACTAACTTAACTCATAAACCAGCCGCGCGAAACGGTTTTCGACTTAGGCGAGGCTGAGGGTTCCCCGTGTCAGCCCGACCTTGTTGCTGGCCCGGAGGGTTCTCCAGAGGCTCCGGCCGTCATCGGATCCTGTCAGGACCCGCCCGTAAAGATCGAGCAATTTCACGGTTTCCTCCGCGGAATCATTGAGCAATTCGATCCGGAAGTGGTAAACACCCTTGGCCATCAGCCTGGGCAGGTATTCCGAGGCGGATTGCACATGGGCATTGAAAACCGTGTTCCGGCAGCCCGCGTCTACCAGCACGGGAAAACGCATTCCGGACGGGTCCGCCATTTCGATGCGGTGCCGTTCGCAGGGCCTTCCGCAATCGGTGTGGTCTTTACCGCTTGAGAGGTTCGAGGCGTAAACGCAATGCTCGGTGTGGAACATCGGCATGGCGACATGGATCACGCATTCGAGGCTGGAGGGATCATCACGGTCGATCCATGCCTGCAACTGCTGCCAATTGAGGTCATGTCCCGGTGTCAGGCGGACCAAGCCGAGGCCGCGGAACCAATCGGCGGAAAGCTCATTGACGATGTTGAGGGAGTGGTCGCCCACCAAGGGAACGCCGCTTTCGCGCAGCAGGTTGATGCTGGCCAGATTGCGCGCGAGCAAGAAATCAGGCGCCAGCCGAATGGCCCGCCGAACCAAGCCTTCCTCTCCCGGTTTGACAATCCTCAGGGGAGCGATGCCCACTTGAATGCCGGAGGCCCGGCAGTTTTCCATGGCCTCTTCCCAGTGACGGGGATCCTCAAAGTCGAGCCAGACCAGGGATGGCTGAGTCATTCCAGGCGAACGCCGGGTTGAGCAAGCGGCGCGCACCTGTTCGAGCGACCGCGCCAAAAGAATAAGCCGCGCCGAGGAATCGGGGG
>JAGWVO010000374.1 GCA_018970845.1 Planctomycetota bacterium | reverse complement strand
GTCGGTGCGGGAATCCCAAGCCGCCCGGGCGGCTCCTTCGAAGATGAGGACAATGTCGAGGTCGCTGTGGTAGCACATCTCGCGCGAACCGAGCCTGCCCAATCCCAGGACAACCCAGCGGCAAGGCATGCCCTTGCGCGGCCCCTCGAGCAGCGCCAGGGTGCCGCTCCTGGCCTCCTGGGCGGTTTCGGCGAGCCTCGCCATGCCGCCCAACTCAACCTCCGCGAGGTCGCTCAGGGCCGCCGCCGTCTGTCGCGTTCCGTCGCGGCCGAGCAGGTCGCGCACTCCCACCCGGAGAAGCTCCTTGTCGAGAAAGCTCCTGAGGATCGGATGGGGATCCTCGGCGCCCCGGAGCAGGCCGGCCAGCTCGCCCTCAAGCTCAAGGCGCGAGGGTGGCCTGCCCAGGACCAGCGAATCCATCAGGTCGTCGGCCATGCCGGGATTGCTGACCAGCAGATCCGTGAGGAACTGGCTTTTGGCGCACATGTCGACAACAAGCCTGAGGCTGGGCGGATGGACGCGGAAAAGCTCCCATAATTCGGCACGGGCGCCCAGCGACGAGGTGACGCGGGCGAGGTTCGCGAGGGCCTGGTCGGGTTCCGAGGCCTTTCCAAGGGCCGCCAGGAGCGAGGGAAGGATGCTGGCCAGGAACAGGCGGCAGCGGCGGGTGGAAAGGAAGGGCACCGGTTCGGTTGCCAGTTCGAGCAGGCTGCCGTGGGCGCGGGCCGGGTCGGTGAAGCCATGCCTTTGCAACAGGGCCCGGGATGCCGCCGGATCGACCGAGGGATCAAGCACCAGGTCAGCCTCGGGATCGGGGCTGTCACCGCCTCCGACCGACTGGTGAAGGATATGGTCGAGGATGAGCCGGGTGGGTCGCGTCCTCGATTCAAGCTCGGCAAGGAAGGCGTCTCCCGGCCGCAGGCCCGGATCGCAGGTGAAGCCGAGGCCGCGGGCCAGCCGGTCGCGGGCCTCGGGATCATCGGGGATGGAGTGGGTTTGGAGGTCGAAGAGGATCTGGAGGCGGTGCTCGGCGCGGCGCAGGAACCTGTAGGAATCATCGAGCAGCCTGTATTCCTGGTCGGTGAGGCATCCGGCGCGCTCGAGCGACGGAAGCGCCGCCAGCGTCGAGCGCTGCCTGATGGCGGGTTCGTCGCCGCCGTGGAGAAGTTGCAGGAACTGGATGACAAACTCGATGTCGCGGATGCCGCCATAGCCCGTCTTGAGGTTTCCCGCCTCGGCTTCGGGGCCGGTCGACCTGCGCTCGATGCGCCGCTTGAGGGCGCGGATCTCGGCGATCTCGGAAACCGAAAGATATTTCCGATAGACGAATGGCTGGACAGACCTGACGAACGCCGCGCCAAGGTCGGAATCGCCGGCAACGGGCCTCAGCTTGATGAGCGCCTGCCTTTCCCATGTCCTTCCGAGCCTGTCGTAGTATCCCAGGGCGCTCTCGGTGGTGCGGGCCACGGGGCCGCCATGCCCCTCGGGCCTGAGGCGGAGGTCGATCCGGTAGCCCAGGCCGGCGTCGGATGGCGAGGCCAGCAACTGGACCATCTCGGCGGTGAGCCGGGAAAAAAACTCGGAGCACTCGATTTCGCGCCTGCCTCCCCGGGTGCTCCCTTCCTCGTCGTAAAGGACAAGCAGGTCGAGGTCGGAGGAATAGTTGAGTTCCTCCCCGCCCAGCTTGCCCAGGGCGAAGACGGCCGCCCGCGCGGGCGCCCCGGAAACGCCATGGGGAACGCCGTGGCGCAAGGCGCAGCGTTCCATGGCGATGGTGAAGGCGGCCGAAACCGAGGCGTCGGCAACCCTGCTGATGTCGCGCGTGACATCCTCGAGGGATCGGTCGCGCAGGATGTCGTTCACCCCGACGCGCAGGAGTTGCCGGAGACGGAACCGCCTGAAGACCCTGGCCTGGGCCACCGGGTCGGAGGCCGCCCTGGCCTCGGACAACAGGCCGGCCACCTGCTCGCCGATCGGCGGACTTCGGCGGGCGCCAGGCCGGAGAAGGTCGAGGCTTTCGGGATGCGAAACGAGCAGGTCGCCGAAAGGCCGGCTGACGGAGAAGAGCGCCAAGGCCTGCTCAAGCCCCCGGGCGCGACTTTCCAAAAGTCGGCCAAGACGCGCATTCCGGTCTTCCGGGCCAAGGAACCTGACCAAGGTGCCCAGCGCCAGGTCGGGATCGGCGGCGCGGGAAAGCACCCGGCCGAGAACCCGCCTCAGGTCGCGGAATAGCGACTCATCCAGGAGGCGCTCAAGCGCCGCGACGGCCGACTGGCCGGCCCTCTGGTCGGCAAGTCCCCAGGATGCCAGGCTGGCGGCGTCCGCGGGTGCCTCGTCCATGGTAGTCCCCGGGCGCGGGTCAACTGACCGGCAATTCAAGCCGGCGGGAGGAGGATGATGGCGCCACCCAAGCGGCCTGCGCCGGGGCGGAGGACTCCACCTCGACGACCTCGGCGAACAAGGTGAAGGAGGTGGCGTCGGTCACGCGGGCCCGAACCACGGCGCCGATCAGCCTTTCGGGAGCGTCGAACACCACAATATGGTCGGCCATCGACCGGCCGGTGAGCTGGGGCAGGACACCCGGATCCCGTGGAGCCGCCTTGCCCAAACCCTCCACAAGCACCGACACTTCCCTGCCCACCATCGCCCGGTGGCTGCGAAGGCTGTTGGCGTTCTGCACGGCAAGCAGGTCGTTGTTGCGAACCTTCTTGGTTTCCTCGGGGATGTCATCGGCGAACTTGTCGATCGCCCGGGTGCCGGGCCTCGGGCTGTACTTGAAGATGTAGCTGTTCTTGAAGTCCGATTCCCGGGTGAGCTCCATGGTTCGCGAGAACGACTCGTCCGTCTCGCCGCAGAAGCCGACGATGAAGTCGCTGGAAACGGTGGCGGCGGGGCAGCGCTCGCGGATGCGGGCCATCATGGCGCGGTACTGGCCTGCGGTGTAGCCGCGCTTCATGCGGGCGAGCACCTCGTCGCAGCCCGACTGGGCGGGAACATGCAGGTATTTGACCACCTTGGGCAGGTCGCGCACGGCATCAAGCAGGTCGTCGGTCATGTCGAGGGGATAGCTGGTGATGAAGCGGACGCGTCGCAACCCCTCGATGGCGTCGAGCCGGGCCAAGAGATCGGAAAGCCGGGTGATCCTGCCGTCGCCGTGGTGGAAGCGGTAGCTGTTGACCGTTTGTCCCAGCAGGGTGACCTCGAGGCAACCCTCATCGGCCAGGCGCCTCGCCTCGTCGACAATGGCGTCGGGATGCCGGCTTTGCTCCGGGCCGCGCGTGGAGGGGACGATGCAGTAGGTGCAAAACTTGTCGCAACCGATCTGCACCCTCACGAACGCCTGGAACGGTGTCGGCCGCATGGCGGAATCACGCGGGGGATCGTAGCTTTCAAAGGAGGAACTCACCTCCTGCTTGGAACCTTCCTTGCGGCCAAGGCTGAGGGCCATCTGGGGCCTTCCGGTGGCGCGTGCCGCGTCGATCAACTCGCCAACGCGCGCCAACTGTCCCGTGCCGCAAACCAAGTCCACGTGCGGTGCGCGCTTGAGGATGATTTCCTGGTCCTTCTGGGCCATGCATCCGAGCACTCCCAAAACCTTCTCGGGATGGTTTTCGATGTGGCCTCGCAGCCTCCCCAGGGCGCTGTAGATCTTGTCCTCGGCATGCTGGCGGACGCTGCAGGTGTTGAAAA
>JAGWVO010000373.1 GCA_018970845.1 Planctomycetota bacterium | reverse complement strand
ATTCGTGTCTCCGAATCGATGCCGAGCGCGTGATAAAGGGTCGCGGCAAAGTCCTCGGGTGTCGCGGCATCGCTGATGGCGTGGGCTCCGTCCTTGTCCGACTGGCCGACCAATCCTCCGCCACGGGCCCCGCCACCGGCAATCAGGGCCGGAAACAGGAAACTCCAATGGTCGCGGCCCCATTGGGCGTTCGCCCGCGGCGTGCGGCCCATCTCCCCGAGGGCCGTCACCAGGGTGCGCCCGAGCATGCCTCGCACCCCAAGGTCCTCGATCAGGGCCGACAAGGACTGGTCCAATGTCGGCAGCAGGTGGCTACGGACATCCGCCGAATGGGTGTGCGAGTCCCAGGAGTATCCATCCACGCAGTCGTAGTGGACGGTGACGAACCGCGCCCCGGCCTCGACAAGTCGCCGCGCCGCGAGGCACGACTGTCCCATGAGGTGGCGGCCGTACCGGTCCCTCGTCCTGTCGGATTCCTGGCGAAGGTCGAGGGCTGAACGGACCTTCCCGGAAGTGAGAAGGGCCAGGGCCTTCTCACGGAATCGGGAAGACTCCCCATCGGGCCTGGAGTCGAACGCCCGCCGCGCCTTGTCGATCTCCTCCAGCACGGCGACGCGCCCGGCCAGCCTTTCCCCCGACATGCCGTCGGGCGAACCGAGGCCCTCGATCTGGAAGGTGAGTTCGGCATCGGTGCAATCCCTCCAATAGGGATTGTCCTTGACATCTTTCTTGTCGACGGCGGTGGTGACCGGACCATAAGCCCGGCCCAGCCAACCCGCGTGCTCCCCGGGCCTGCGGTACTGCCCCGCCTCCTGGAGTCGGCCCAGGCTGTTGGGAACCACGAAGTATCGGCTCTCTGAAGCGGAGGCGCCGGAGTTGCGGATATCGATGAAACTGCTTCCCGATCCAACGGAGGGCCAGTCGCGCGGCGTCGGGTTGAATCCGCCGCCGATGGGAACATGCCATCGCTTGCCCGTCTGGATGTAATGGGCGCCTCCCGAATGGTCGTTGTACGAGTGACCAAGCGTCCTCAAGACGCAGTATTGGTCAGAAAGCGATGCCAGGCGGGGAAGGTGTTCGCAAATTCGCAATCCCGGGGTCCGGCATGCCGTCGTCTTGAACGGCCCCCGGATCTTCTCGGGGGCCTCCGGCTTCATGTCGAAGGTCTCAAACTGGCTGGGACCTCCGAAAAGGAAGATAAAAATGACGGCATCGGCCTTGGAGTCGGGCCTCGGGGCGGCGGCGAGTTCCATCGACTGGCCAAGATTCATCCCCATCAGGCCGGCGCCCGCCGACAGGACGCGCCTACGGGAGGTGGTTTCAAGATGAAGCATGGCCGAACTCCCCCTTTGGGCCGGCTAAGGTCCTTGGGAAACCTACCCTCAGGTGCCGGCTGGGTCAACCAGACGACAATTCAGCAGGTTGAATGCAAATCCAATGTGCAAATGCATTTGCAATCAGATTGCTGAAACAGGTCATCATTCGGGTTGGAATGGCCTCACCCGGCGGACTGATACCCTTGGGGATGCCATCCCCCGCATACCCCGGTCGCATGGGCGCGGCAAAAATGCTTCCGGCACAACGCCACATAACGATCGTTGCCGCCAATCTCGACCTGACCGCCTTCACGCTCAACGCTGCCGTCTGGCCCGACGCGAACCACCATGGTCGCCTTCCGGCCGCAATGGCAGATCGTCTTGAGTTCGGTGAGGGTGTCGGCCCAAGCCAGCAGGGCCGCGCTTCCGCTGAAAAGTTCGCCCCGGAAGTCGGTGCGCAACCCGTAGCACATCACGGGGATCCCGCGTTCGTCCACGATCGAGGCCAGTTGCCTCACCTGGTCGCTTGAAAGAAACTGGGCTTCGTCAACAAGAACGCAATGGGGCGTGGAACCGGCAAGTTCAACCGAAAAGTCGGTGGATGGGCCGAACGTCCGGGCCATTTCCCTGATGCCGATCCTTGAGCTGATCTCAATGAATTCGGCGTCAGGCACCGGCCTGTAGGTGAAGAGCGCCGTCTTCATGCCACGCTCTGAGTAGTTATAGGAAGCCTGGAGAAGCGAGGTCGACTTCCCGGCATTCATCGTGGAATAATAAAAGAAAAGTTTGGCCATGGGGGGACTATATTCCCCCGCCCCCATTCATGGCAATCATCAACCGGCGAGTGGATAAACCCTGACAGTGCCGCCCTGATAGGCGACGGCGATCTTCCCGCCATCGGTCGATTGGGACATGTCCCGCGCGTTTTCAGGAAGCTTGTGGGCGAACATCTCGTTGGTTTGGTCGGGTTTCCAGAACCAGAGCATGCCACCGTTGCCGCCTGCCGCGCCGGTGATGAACCCCGCCTTGTTCCAGGCGACGCCCCACATCGTGCCTTGGAAGGCTTCCTTGGGCTTCAGTTCTCGAACGACCTTCCCGGCGGTCCAATCGGCGATCACGATGAGGGGGTTGCCCACGCCCGCGAAGGCGTTTGAAACATTCGTGATGCCGGCGCAGGCAACCAAGGGGCCATCGGGCGAGAATGACCACGACCTCACCCCGCCGATGTCCGCTCGGAACCCGGTGTCGTATTTGTGAAGTCCGGGAATCGGAAACTCCTTGATGAGCTTGCCATCGGGTTCCCAAACTTTCACGCGGCCCTTGTGGTCGGCGCTGAGGATCTTGCCGCCGTCGGGGCTGAAAGCCACTTGATAGACATGGCAATCATGGGCGAGCCACTGCCTTTCCTCGGCCAAGGTGGAGGCGTTGCGGAGGCACACCTTCCCGTCGTTGCCGCCGGAAAGCAACTTGCCGCCATGAAAGGCCATCGAGCGGATCCAGCCGTCGTGGGCCCTGGCCTGCCGCATCGGTTCCGGCTGGCCCGCGTCAAGCGGCCAGGCGATGATCGTGCCGTCGTACCCGCCTGAATAGAGCGTTTCACCGCCGGTCGAGAAGGTCATGGCCCTCACCCAGCTTGAATGACCGGCCATGTCGGTCTTTTTTGAATCGGAAAGGCTCCAGCGCTGCAGTGCGTTGTCCTGCGATGCGGTCATGATCCATTTGCCCGATGGATCGAATCGGCAGGCCACCAGCGGGCTGCCATGCTTGAGTTCGGCGGAGGGCTTCAAGGCTCCAAGTTGGAATCCGGCGATGGGCGAGGGCGCTGGAGGCGCATCGGCCTTCGGCTTTTCGGGCGGCTTGGCCTTTTCCTGCGTCATGCCAGGATTTCCCCGATGGCGGAACCGGCCGGATCGGTCATCGGGATGGGGCGCTGGTCGATGTAGTGTTTCTTGGCGGGGTCGAGCCCCAGGGCCCTGAAGTAGGTGGCGAACAGGTGGCCGGCGTTCACCTGCCTGTCGACGACGGCGGTTCCGGTGGCGTTGGTCTTGCCGACGACGGCGCCTCCAACGATTCCCTGGCCCCCCATGGCGATCGACCAGGCCTTCGACCAGTGGTCGCGGCCATAATTTCGGTTGATGTTCGGCGTCCTGCCGAATTCCGAAACGACGAGAACGAGCGTGCTGGACAGCATTCCGCGCTGGTGAAGATCCTCGATGAGGGTCGCGAATGTCCGGTCGAATTCACCCATGCGCTCAATGTGGAAGTCGAAATTTTCGTGGTGGGTGTCGTAGTTCGTGTGGGTGACTTTCACGAAGGGGGCACCGCCCTCGAGAAGCCTTCTCGCCAGCAGGCAATGCCTGCCGAAATCATGCCGGCCGTAG
>JAGWVO010000372.1 GCA_018970845.1 Planctomycetota bacterium | reverse complement strand
GGCGATCACCTCAGGGCCTTGGAAAATGTCTCCTCCGCACTTCGGGACCTGACTTTTGTCGAAAATTTGAAGGCCACCACGAAATATGAGGAATTGTCGGAACTGCTGTTCGGGGCGGGTGGAAAATGATTCCGCTCACGAAAGTGTCAATCATTTCGATGAGAACATCCCCAATGGAGCATCGCCCATGAATCTCATGGCGCGACGCAAGTTGGTCGTTACTCATCCGATGGGCTTCCACCTGAGGCCAAAAGCGGCATTTGCTGAAGTGGCCGGGAAGTTTGAAGCTGAAATCACTGTTTTTTGGGAAGGTCGTTCCTTCAACGGAAAGCGCATGTGGGACCTTATGCTGGTTGCCGCTGGCATGGGTAGTGAGTTTGAGTGTGAGGCTCAGGGACCCGATGCCGAGAAAGCCTTGGACGCCCTTGAGCAGGTTTTGGCCAAGGATCACGATTCTGAAACTTGATGTTGGCGGATTGACCTTGCCATCTCCGTTGAATTTTGGAAACTGATAGAAGGTGATTGCTCTCCCCGTGAAATATCATGTGCGGATTGAGCAGTTGCCTTAGGTTCTTTTGAACCTTGATGAAACAGACAACGGGTGAGGCCTTCCGGGTCGTCGAACATTCGACTCAACCGGCTTCTCCAATGTGGGATCAAATTCGAGCGGGCGTGAATTTAGCCCGCCGCTGCGGATGATGGGGCCAACAGGATCGCGTCGGATGGATGCCTCCTTGAAATCCCTTATCCGCTGTTTCTTCCTGCTTGGGTAGTGCCTCGCCCTCGAATATGGGCGGATTTCATGGCTGAGGCACAATTGCCTTTCCAACACCCTAGACACCGGTTCCATTCATCCGATGTTTATTTCCGTTACAGGATTGTTTTCAGCAAATCCGAAGACCTCATTTATTTGAGTCATATCGACTTGATCCGGTCTCTGGAAAGGATTTTCCGTCGAGCCGACCTGCCGGTTCGTCTTGCGGGTAAATTTCATCCAATGCCAAGAATTATTGTGGCGTTGGCACTTCCGCTAGGGGTTCATGGTCTTCGAGAAATCCTTGATGTCGAACTGACAGTTTCTCTCAACTCCGATTCAATACTCGAGCAATTAAGGGGCCAATCTCCCCATGGCTTGATATTCGACTCCTGCGTGGCCGTTCCAAATAAGGTCTCCAGTCGTGTCATTCGCCTTGGATACCGGTTTTTCATTCCTTCCCATGCCTTGGAGGCGGTTAGGTTGAAACTGGGAGACCTGCCCGAGCGTGGTCCTTGGGAAATGGATCGGTCAGAAAGACGCGCCACGCTGTCGCCATCGTCAGGTGTGCTGGCTCTCGCCGAGGACGGCCTTGAATCCAACAACTTGGAAGAATGGATAGGAACAGGTTCCCGCATAAAGGCTGAGCCCAGCAGATCTCTCAGGCGTATCGACCTCCATCAGGTCATCGAGTCAATCAAGCTTTCGGGCAACTATTTGGAAGCCATTTTGAAGTTTGGTGAAGGTGGCACAGCCAAGCCGGAGGAAGTTCTCCGACTTGTTGATGCCGAGAGCCTTATGTCTCAAGGGGAGAGGGTCGAGCGATTCCTGCTCGAAATGGCCGATGATTCGGGCCCATTAGAACCATCCCCGTTGGCGGGAACTGTTCCCGCGGAAAGGGAATCAAAATGAAGAAGGAAATGCTGATCAATGTCCTCCAGCAGGAGGAATGCCGTATTGCCATTGTTGAAAATGGTGTTCTTGAAGAACTTTATGTCGAGCGGGCAAGCCATGAAAATTATGTCGGCAACATCTACAAAGGACGAATCGTCAACATAGAGCCAAGCATTCAGGCTGCATTTGTTGATTTTGGGGTTGGCAGGAACGGCTTTCTCCATGTGAGTGATGTCGAACCTGCCTACTACAAACACATTGATCCCGAAGCAGCAGCTGCTGAGGGACGCGATCCTGAAGGACCTCGTCAAGGAAGGTCTTCTCATGGAGGTCGCGATGGTCGGGGTGGACCCCGGATTTCTGGAAGAGGGCGTGATGGCGGAAGGCGTGGAAATGACGCTGACCGGCGCCGGCAGCTTTATCAGGAACTTGAGCAGGACTTGGTTGATGCCGGACACGGTTCCGCAACTTCCGAAGACATTGGTCCTGGTGAAAATGAATCTTCGCAAGATCGCGAGGGTGTTGAGGCCAGCGGACGAGATGACCAGAACAAGCCGCGCCGCAGGAGAGGAAGAACGGGACGCGGAAGAAGGGGAATTCTCGATCAATCAACCCAGGATCCTGCCATTGAACCACAGGGATCTTCCCAACCATCCGAAAACATCGAGCAGCAGAGCCGCCCCCGTGATAGTGACTCCGCCGGCAGTGGCGGTGACTCCCCATTAATGGGTTCGTCCGAACATAGAACAGCCCCTCCAGAGGACGATGATGAGCTTCTCGTCTTTAATCGTCGCCGGCAGGATTTGGCACCCGCGACGGTAACTGCCAAAGAAGCCTCAACAAGCCCTGTGGATGCGCCGGACAGCGCATCAATCCAAACCAAAATTCAAAAGGTTGTTGTGACTTCCCCATCGCCAGCTCTAGAGGGGGATGACACGGCCTTGGTATTTCGTCCACATAGCCAGCTATCGCAATCCGCCTCATCGATCAGTGAGATCGCGATTCCGCAGGAAGGCGCCATCGTCAGCAAAGTCAGCGTCAGCAGCATCGAGGCACCAGTGGTGCCTGATGGCGGAGATGACATGCTGGTTTTTGAACGCGCACAATCTCGAAACGAACAACCAATTCCAACCGTGCCGACGATTGAACCCAGAAGTCCGTCAAGAAATTCCTCCAATCGAGGGGACCGGGAGCGTTTCAGATCGGATCGCCCATCCGTTGATCCCTTGGAAAGTGATTCCGAGGGATCACGGGAAGAAGGACCCTTATCTGAAGGGGATGAGCGCGCTCGGCCTGAACGGGAAAGAAGGGGGCCGTCGGGAGACAGGCGTCGTCGTCCTGGAAGGGATGCCGGGCGTTCCGGCGATGGCGAGAGGCCCAAGCCTCCCATTCAAGAGATCTTCAAGCGTGGCCAAGAGGTAATTGTCCAAGTCATCAAGGAGGGTATTGGCACCAAGGGGCCGACCCTGAGCACCTACATATCGATCGCTGGCCGATATCTTGTCTTGATGCCGGGGCTCAACAGGGTCGGCGTATCCAGAAAGATCATGGATGACGACCAGCGCCGTCGGTTGAGGGATATATTCGAGGAATTGAAACCCCCCACGGGGTTGGGCTTCATCATTCGAACTGCGGGCGTTGACAAAACACGGTCGGAATTGCAGAGAGATCTTGCATATCTTTCAAGGCTTTGGCAGGTAGTGGCCCGCCGCATCAAGAAGGTCAAGTCGCCTGCCGAAGTGTATCAGGAATCCGACATGATCACGCGGACGATCCGCGACACTTTCACAAATGACATTGATGCTATCTGGGTCGACGAGCGCTCTGCATTCGAGCATGCCCAAGAATTCTTGCAATTTGTCATGCCGAAGCATGCCGAGAGAATCAAGTTTTATGATTCCAAGGAACCTCTTTACCACAAGTACGGTCTGGAGGACGAAATCGCACGCATGAACCATAAGAAGGTTCCACTTGCCAATGGCGGGTCCATTGTCATTGAGCAAACGGAAGCCCTCGTGGCGATCGATGTCAACAGCGGCAGTTTCCGCAC
>JAGWVO010000371.1 GCA_018970845.1 Planctomycetota bacterium | reverse complement strand
CCCCCCCGCGAGGCGATGTTTTTCTGGGTCCAGGCCAGGGCGCGGGCGACATCGCGCGAATGTTCGGGGTGGCGCACGGCGGGGGAAAGGCGATAGTTGGCGACCACGACGCCAATCCCCTTGGCGGCGAAGGCCTTTCCGAGGGAGGAGTAGATTCCGAGGAAGTTCTTGTCGCCGTGCATCCAGGCGCCGCCATGGACGAAAAAGAGAACGGGGAAATTCCTGGATTCGCCCGGCAGGTAGAGGTCGAGGAGGTGCTTGGTCGGATGCCTGTCCTCGCCGGTCCAGTAGGGGATGTCACGGATCACCTGAGGCGCCGCGTCACCGGCGAATGTCATGAAAACCGCTGTCAGCTGCATCAGCATGGCGAGTCTCCCATGTTCACAAGAAACATTTTAGTCGGCGGCCGCATTCGGACTTGATCCGGTGGCATGTTGAAAGCTAGGGAGCGGCAAGGGAGGTCGGTGGTGCTGAACCGGATGATGGCGATGGTGTTGGCGGCCGGAATGGCCGGGTGCGCGACGGTCGAGCACGACCGGGTGCGCGACTACCGCGCCGATGCCGCCCAGCTGATTAGCCGCAATGATTACAAGGGAGCCTTGGAGACCTACGAGGCGGCCGCCAAGTTGGCTCCGCGAGACGCCGAGTTGTATTACCAGATTGGCCGTTGCCATGAGAAGCTGGGCAACCACCCGAGGGCCGAGGCGGCCTACAAGGCCACCCTTGAGATTGATGCCGGGCACATTCCGGCCCGTCACGCCCTGGTGGGCCTCCTGGTGGCCGACCAGCGGCGCGCGGAGGCGCACCAGACCGTCTCGGCCTGGCTGGCGAGCCATCCCAAAAGCGCCGAGGCGATTGCCGAGGATGGATATCTCGCCCTTGTCGATGGCGACCTGCCCAAGGCGCAGGCGCGTTTTCAGGAGGCGCTGGCCCAGGACCCCCGGGAGGTTCTGGCCCTTTCCAGCCTGGGGCAGGTTTATGAAAGGCTGAGTCGTCCCGACAGGGCCCTGGCCTTGTATGAAAGAGCCTTGGCGGCGCGCCCCGACCAACCCGCGGTGCGCGCCTCCGTGGAACGCCTCAAGGCCCAGGGAGTGTCGCAACCGCGACCGGACTGATGGACCGCCTGTACCACCTTGTTCAGCAACCGGTTGAACTGAAGGCAGGGCAGTACCTGAAGCCCGCGAGCCTTCAATTGGAAGGATTTGTCCACCTGTGCCACCAAGGCCAGATCGCGTGGGTGGCCAACATGTTCATGCCCGATGCCGGCGTGCTTTGGGTGATGGAACTCGACCCCGCGCAGTTGGGTTCGGAAATCAGGATGGAGCAGGCCGGGCAGGACGGGGTATTTCCCCACCTGTACGGGCCGATTCCGCACAAGGCCGTCGCCAGGCAGATGCCCCTGTGCCGGGACGGGGCGTCGCGGTGGTGCGCCCCTCCCCAACTCGACGCTCCGCTCGCGGTGGCCTTCAAGCCGCTTCCCTAGTAGCGGGCCAGTTCGCCGGCGCCCTGCAGGCCGATGGTCGTGAGGGCCTGGGAGGCTCCCTCGGCCATGAACTTGAGGTCGCTGGAGACGGCGACAAAGCGCCAGCCCTGCTCAACCCTGTGCCTGGCTTCCGCCGCGTTCATGGCGTGGAAACCGGGAGCCACCTTGTGCCGTTGGCAGGCGGCGAGGATGGCCGCGTGGGCTTCCGCCGTCGCCTTGGCCGACGGGGGCGAGCCATCGGGCCCGCGCATGCTGGCGGCGAGGTCGTTGGGCCCGACGAAGATGGCGTCGATTCCCGGCACCGAGAAGATGTCGTCGGCGCGGTTGACCGAGTCGATGTGCTCGCATTGCAGGACAACGAGGATCTGCTGGTTGGCGCCGGCATAGTATTCCGCCGCCGGCGCGCCGAAATTCATGGCGTGGAGGTTGCCGCCGACCGACCTGGTGCCGACGGGCGGATACCGGCACGCGGCGACCGCCTCCAACGCCTCCTGCCGGCTGTTGACCATGGGGACAACCACGCCAAAGGCGCCGCAATCGAGGGCCCGCTTGATGTGGTCGTGGCGGTTGGCCGGCACGCGGGCCAGCGGAACGCAGCCGGCGTCGGCGATGGCGCCGAAAAGCCAGGCGGCGGTTTCCCACGATGTTCCCGTGTGCTCCAGGTCGACCGTGAGCCAGTGGAATCCGCTCCTGGCCAATAGCCGCGTGGCGGGCCCGTTGCCCATGGAAAGCCATGTGCCCATCGCGGCCTCGCCGCGCTCGAGCCTTTGCTTGGCGGTGTTCACTTTCATGATCGGTTGCCTCCGGTGCCGTTCCACGGCATGTTCCTGCCCATGAACGGATCTTCCTTGCTGTCGAACCGCTCCAGGTCTCGCTCGTTGAAGCCCAGGTGGTGGGCCAGTTCATGCACGACAGTCTTGCGGATTTCCGTGATGAGCCGCTCGCGCCCGGCAAACTCTTCCAGGAGCGGCAGCCTGAAGATGCGGATCCTGCCGGGAAGGTCGCCCGGTTCCAGCAGGGCGTCGGCGTCGATGCCGCCCGGGATGCCGGGTTCATAGAGCCCGAACAGCGATTCCCCGGCCTCGATCTCCTCCTCGGTCAGGCCGGCGGAAAGCAGCGTGTCGAGGTCGGGTTCGTCCTCGCAGTCGACCACGAGGTTGACAAGGTAAGGCGCGAACTCGCCGGGAAGCGTCTCCATGACCTCGGCGACCAAGGCCTTGAATTCTCGGCGGGACAGTCTGGCCATGGAGATCCACCCGGTTTCACGGAAGACCGCATTGGCATAGTGTACTGTCACGGGATTCCTTTGTCGGGGTGAATGCATGAGCGCCTCAAGCCCGGTCGATTCCGGGGAAATCGAATGGGCCGCCTCGAGCCTGCGAAAGCTCGCATTGGCGCTCGACCGCGTCATCGTCGGCATGGCATCCGCGAGGAAGGAACTGGTGGCTTGCCTCCTGACGGGCGGGCATGTCCTGCTCGAGGGGGTTCCCGGGGTGGCCAAAACCGCCTTGGCGAGGTCGATGGCCGGCCTGCTCGGCCTTGGTTTCGGAAGGATCCAATTCACCCCCGACCTCCTGCCGGGCGACCTTACGGGCACGGTGTTCTTCGACCTGGCCGAGAAACGGTTCATCCGCCAGAAAGGGCCGCTTTTCACCCATGTGCTCTTGGCCGACGAGATCAACAGGGCGCCCGCGAAGGTGCAGAGCGCGCTGTTGGAGGCGATGGAGGAAGGGCAGGTGACCGTGGGCGCCGAAACGCTTCGCCTGCCCGATCCGTTCTGGGTGCTGGCGACGCAGAACCCGATTGAGCTGGATGGCACCTTCCCGCTGCCCGAAGCCCAGCAAGACAGGTTCATGGCCAAGGTTGCCGTGTCGTATCCGGGCCTCGAGGAGGAGCGGGAAATCGTGCGCCGGGGCCCCGCGCGGTTGGTTTCGGCCCCCTTGGAACCCGTGCTCACGGCGGCCGATTTGTCACGGCTGCGGGGGATCGCCGCCAGGATCCATGGCTCCGAACCGGTGCGGAACTACGCCGTTGACCTGGTTCGCGCGACAAGGAAGGGAGGGCCGGGCGCCGCCGCGGCGGTGGCCGGAAAGCTGAGGATGGGGGCAGGGCCCCGCGGGGCCCTGGCGCTTGTGGCGTTCTCAAGGGGCCTGGCCCTGCAGGCCGGCCGGGACTATGTGAGGCCCGAGGACATTCAGGCCGCCGCCGGGCCCGT
>JAGWVO010000370.1 GCA_018970845.1 Planctomycetota bacterium | reverse complement strand
ATGGGATCCTTGCCATAAATCGCGGCCGCGGCGTTGAGCCACTTGCCCTCGGTCGGGCCTAGCTGGAACCTGATGTCAACGGCCCCCTCCTTGTCGAGGACGGCCTTTTGAAGTTCCTGCCAATCCAACGGCGCTGGCTTGGCCTTGATGGCCGCCAATTCCTTGTCAGCCTTGGCCTTCTCCATGGCCAGTTCCTCATTTTTCCTGGCGAAGGCGCGGGCCTCGTCGGAATCCTTGAACATGCGGTCGCGGATCGCAATCAGTTCCTGCTTCTCAACCAGGTAGGCCTTGCCGTCGATCGCGGCCTTTTCCTCAGCCAATTGCCTCGCGGTGATCACCTTGAACTCACCAAACTTGATCCTTGAAATCATATCTTTCAATTCGCGGGACTTCACGGGGGAGACAAGCAGGGCCTTGTTTCCGGCCTTCTGCCAGTCGGCTTCCAAAAAGCCGTCCATCGGGTGGAGGGCGGTCTTGAATTCGTTTAGATCCTTAAGTTGTTTATTTTTCTCTCCTATTTCGTTTTCCAAGCCGGTTTTTTCACCTTTCAATTCATCAAACTGCGTTTTTTGCCTGCCAAGCAGGATGATGTCCTCCACCACGAACCATGCCAGGACCACCACGGCGAGAAGCAGCAGGCCGTGGGCCGTCCAATGGAGGATGACGCCTATCCCTTGGGCCTTCTCCGGGATCGGGGGAGTATGCCAGGATCCGGCGGGATGATGGACGGCGGGGCGCCCGTCTCCCGCGGTGGCGACGGCGGTGGCGACGGGAAGCACGGCGCGGCCCGCGGCGGGTCCGTGAAAGGCTTCGGGGCCGGTGCCTCCCGGCACCGGCGCCAGTGGTTTTAAGCCACGAGCCATGTCCACCAAACTGCCACTGCCCGGACAGGCGGGGCGCAGCGACAGGTGAACGACGCCCGGGCGGCCGGCCAAGTCCGCCGAACCGGGTCCCTCGGATGGAAACCAGGCCCACGCGTGCTCGGGGCGCGGCCGGCTTGTGTGCGTGTGGAAGCGGGCGTCCCACCTCTCCATCGGCGGCAACAGGGCCACGGCATCCCCGGCCAGCGCCAACGGATCGGCACCCGCCGGATAGACAAGGAGAAGTCCGCCCCGCCTTGAACGGGCCTGCTCCGCCAGGTGGCCCGCCCAACCGGGATCCAATCCCGCGCGCGACCAGGACGGCGCGGATGCCGGCGACGGATAAGCCGCAATCGGTGCCATGGCGCGGACTGGCAAATGGCGCGGTTCACCCGTCCACGCCTCCATCCAGGGAAAAGACAGGGCCATGGCCACCGGCCCGGCCTGCGGAAGTTCATGGTGCTCGAGCGCCACATGATGGGCCAGATAGTTCGACCGCCCCGTGTAGTCCTTGTCCGCCACCACGATCCTGGAGAGAACCCACCACGACTTTCCCGCGGCCTGTCCGATCGGCTGGCAGATGAAGGCCGGCGGGTTGGCCGAGTAGCGGGCGGATCCGTATTCGAACGCCTGCTCATATCCCGACAGGCTTTCAAGCGCCTTGCGCAGGGACTCGGGAATACCGGATGTCGCGGCCACGGTGGTGTAGCCGCTGCCGCCAAAAAGGCCCCTTGGCGCGGAGGTGTGAATGAGCTCAAACATCGGTTTGATTCCCCGTCCGGCCAATCATCGCTTGAACACGGGCACCAGTCCGCTGCCAAACCGGCCGATGCCGTACAGGAACGGCACGGTCACCCAGCGCGGACTGATGTCCCTTGGCACGATCACCTCGGCCGCCATGCCGCGAGAATCCGTGCGGGCCGGATCGGGCCTGGGCGATGTCCCCAGCGCCGTGACGGGCATGTAGCGCACTTCGCGACAAAACGACTCCGCCGTTTGAACGATGGTGGGACAAAGCCTGTTGAGCAGGTCCCTGATCATCGCTGACGCCCGTTCAACCTCGGGGATGTCGAGGCCATGGAGGCCGGAGGAGGCGGGCCGCACCGGCTCGATCGCCGACAACTCGGGCAGCAGGCCCTTCCACGCGTCCCACTTGGAGACAAGCACCAGCAGGGGGGCTTCATGAAGGGTGGACGGCGAGCCGCCAAGCAGTTGCTTCACCCGCCTGGCCGCCTCGTTGAGCACCACATACTGGGCCGACTGGAACCGGACGCCGCTTTCCAGGCGGCCGGATTTCCTCTCCACCTCGCGGTAGAAGCCCATGTCCTGGAGCGGATCGAAGAGGAAAAGGAGGAACTTCGAGCGGATCAGGTGGGCCGTCATGTCCTCGGCGAAGAGGTCCTGCCGGGTCGGCAGGTAGGATTCCCCCGCGTTGTCGTAAAGGCACATGATGCGTCCGTAGCGTTTCGCCTTTTCCGTCGATGGATGCCCGGGAAGCGTGTCGATGAGGAAGGAAAAAGGCCTCGGCTGGCGCCGCTCATGCGTGCCATACCTGACGGAATAGAAGGTGTCGCCCGCGCCGTCGCCGAACTGGGTTTTCCTGATGAGGTTGGCCACCTCGACGGGCTTGTCAAGGTCGGGTTGCTGGAACAGGGCGTTTTCGTAGTCGGTGACGGTGATGTTGCGCTCGGGGTCGGCGTCCTGGAAGGACAGGTTGAACTGCCTGGCCAGGATGTTGCGCAACTGGTTGACGGCGGCGCCCAGGAAGAACGACTTTCCCGACCCGGGGGCGCCCACGATGGAGACGAAAAGCGACTTGAACTCAAGAAAGGCCCGGGGCAGGGCCAGATGGCAGCGGGGGCAAGCGATTTCGGTGCATACCTGGTCGCGGGCGTCGATCGCGAGGCCACGGGAGTTGAACCGGGTGGGCAGAAACCGGAGGGGTGCGTCGACTCCCAGGCGGGGGTCGCCGCGAAGGTCGCGGTGCCGGGACACCCAAACGGCATCCTCCGGTTCCCAACCCTCCCAGCAGTAAGGGCATATGACTGATTTTTGCAGGGTCAAAGTCATGTCAGGCATGGCCTTGAACCGGCTCCCGGCGGAAAAAACCGACCGGCGTGACCGGCGAACACCGATATTCTACCGATAACGGGTCTTTCGGGACGGGGGATCAACAGGATGATGGCCTTGGGAATCGACTTGGGCGGCACCTCCATCAAGACGGCGGTCGTCGACATCACCGGCGCCCCCGTTGGCGAAGGCCATGAAAAAACTCCGGCCGAAGCCGGCGTGGAGGCCTGCGTGGAAGCGATGCTCGTCGCCGCCGGGGAGGCCATCAGCAAGGCCGGCCTGCGCCGGGAACAACTCACCGGGGCCGGCATCGGCGTTCCCGGAGTCGTGCTGCCGGCCAAGGGACTGGTCGTGGAGGCCACCAACCTCACGGGTTGGGTGAATGTCCCGCTTCGCGACATCATGTCAAGGCGCCTGGGTTTGCGGGTCGAACTGGCCAACGACGCCAACGCGGCCGCCCTCGGCGAGGCGCGGTTCGGCGCAGGCCGGAATGTCAGGAACCTCGTGCTGTTCACCCTCGGCACGGGAATCGGCGGGGGAATCATCATCAACGGTGACATCCTCGTCGGCGCCAACGGCATGGGAGGGGAAATCGGCCATACCCTCATCGAAATGTCCCGCCCCAGGCCTTGCGGGTGCGAGAGGTTCGGTTGCGTGGAGGCCTATGCCGGGGCCCTGGGCATCGTCAAGCGCGCCCATGAGGCCTTGGCCGAGGACTGGCGGAAGCACAGCGCCCTGCATGAGGTCGCCGAGCGCGGAAAGCTCGAGGCCC
>JAGWVO010000369.1 GCA_018970845.1 Planctomycetota bacterium | reverse complement strand
GTCCCAACCCCTCTTCTACCGGTTTACCCAGGGCGCCAACGCGGCTTCCAAGTACGACGCGCTCAACGGCCGGGTGTCCAACCCCCTTGATCCGCGCCATGGCAAGGATGATCCCGGCTGGAACGGCGAATGGACGGGGGAAACCCGGATCGATCCCGCCGGAAAGAAATGGCACGCCCACCTCACGATCCCCTTCTCCACGCTTGGCGCGGGCACACCCGCGGCAGGTGTTTCCTGGAAAGCGAATTTCGGACGAAACCACTCCATGCCACGCGAGGTTGTCGACCGCTCGATCTGGTCCTCCTCGCCGGCGGGTGGAAGCATCGACGAAACCGCCTTGATGGGTGAGATTGTTTTCAAGTGATCCAGCCGCCAAAACATCCTGAATAACCGCCGGATATCCCACGGAACGCGTCGAACGGATCATCGAAGCAACGGATCCGGTGACACGGACAATGCCAGGCACATTCCTACACGATCCCTGCGGAGAACATTGGCATGCCCGGAATGGCGATCGTGATGGCCGTTGGATTCACCATGGCGAGCCTGGGCCGGGAACCGGCAACCAAGGGAAAAACGGAATCCCACGACTGGCCGACCGCCATGCGGGAACTGGTGAGGGGTTTCAGCGGCCATCCCGGCATGGTTGTCCGCCTGGGAGATTCCATCACCTACGCGAACCCTGGATCCGCTTACCTTCGGCACGGGAAAGACCGCACACCCGGTCAGTTGGCGGCCTGCCGGTGGATGGACGCGGACATCATGGGCAAGGAAAGTGGAATCTGGTTGTCCTACGCCGACCAGCCGACGGGACGGAGCCACACAGCCGCTTCGGGCGTGACCTCCGGTGGTTTCATCAAGGGAGGCAAGGGCGGCCTCGCCAGCCTCGACAAGATCCTTGAAAGCCACCGGCCCCAGGTCGCATGCGTGCTGCTGGGAACCAACGACATCACCGCAGGGGTATCGGCGGGCCAATACGAGAGAAACATGGATGCGATCGTCACGCGCCTGATGGCGGGAAGAACCATCCCGGTGCTCGTGACGGTGCCGCCGATGGCCCGCGCCCCCGAGTTGGCCGTCGCCTTCAATGAACGGCTGTGGGCGATCGCCGGAAGGCACAAGCTGCCGGTCATCGACTACCATGGGGAGATCATCGCCCGCCGACCAACCGACTGGAAAGGAACGCTGATCAGTCAGGATGGAGTGCACCCCTCGGCCCTTCATCCCGCCGGCCCGGCCACGGAGGAAAACCTTGGGGCATGCGGGTATCTTCTCCTTGGCTGGGCAACGCTCAACAAGCTTGTTGAAATCAAGCAAAAAGTGATTGATCCGCGTTAGGCTCCCGCTTTGCCTGTCGGCCTGATGAACCATCCGGGAAAAACGCCATGGACATCCTTCTGGAAACATTCTGCTTGCTGCTGTGTGTCCAACGGCCCGAAGGCGTGGAGATTCGCGAAGCCGGGGCCTTCGGTCGCAAATTCGGCGGGACGGGCATGGCCGAGGCTCATCATGTCCTGAACAGGCAAGCCAATCGTTGGGAATCAAAGGCGGTGAAGGCGATCGCGCCGGGCGCGGACCATTCCGTGATGCCTCCCAAGGCACCGACGGAAGTCACCCAGGAACTCCTCAACAGCATCCATGTCACTCCGACGCTGATTCCGAATCCGTTTCCGGCTTACGCCGAGAAGTTCCTTCCGTTCGCGATGGCGGCGAGCCTTGAAGTCACGAGCAAGGGGCGAATCTGGACTTGCTGGGCCGGTGGCCAGGACGGGCCGAATGCCTACCTCCTTGCCAGTTACAGCGACAACCAGGGCAGGTCGTGGCGGGATCCGGTGTTCGTGATCGACCCGCGGGCGCATGGGCTGAAAATGGGAACCCGCCTGGGTTCCTTCTGGTGTGATCCGAAGGGGCG
This sequence comes from Planctomycetota bacterium, assembly GCA_018970845.1. Classification (GTDB taxonomy): domain Bacteria; phylum Planctomycetota; class Planctomycetia; order Gemmatales; family Gemmataceae; genus REEB421. The sequence goes on along the minus strand of JAGWVO010000369.1, from coordinate 1,798 downwards.
CCTCTGGCTTTTCTTTCACCAATCGGTCGGGATGTTCGACGGCAGTTGCAGCAACTGGTTCACAAGGTGCGATGATCCTGACGCGGAAAAGCCCGTTTGGAGCAAGCCCGTGCACATCGGGTTCGGCGCGTCGCTCAACAAGCCGATCGTCCGCAAAAACGGCGAATGGATCCTTCCGGTGTCCCTGTGGGAACGCTGGCACATCGACAAGCCGTTCGCCGATTGCCACCGTGAACTGGACGGGGTCCGCGGCGCCAATGTGTTCGTCTCGACCGACGAGGGGAACCATTGGCGTTACCGCGGCGGAATCATCTTCAAGGACAGTTGCTTCAACGAGCATTCCGTTGTGGAGCTGGATGATGGAAGGTTGTGGATGCTCTCGCGGGGCATGAGGGAGGCGTTCCAAAGCCATTCCGCCGATGGTGGAAAGACATGGAGTCCGCAGTCCACCGCGTTCCCCCATGTCAACAGCAAGAGCATCATCCGCCGCCTCCGCTCAGGCGCCATCCTGATGGTCCGGCACGGGCAGGATATCAACAAGGCCACGCCGGCCCGTCAGGAACTCACCGCGTTCCTCACAAACGACGAGGGCAAAACATGGTCGGGCAAATGGCTGCTCGACGAGCGGGCCGGAGTTTCCTATCCCGACATCGCGCAGGCGCCCAATGGAGACATCTACATCCACTACGACCGCGACAGGGCTGGCGCCGCCGAGATTCTTTTCGCGCGCTTCCGCGAGGAGGACCTGATGGCCGGCAAGCCCGTCTCCAGCGCCGCGGCGTTGAAGAACCTCATCAAGAGCCGGCAATCGGGAATGACCCGCGGCGCGGAAGCGCCAAACCAGCCCCGCTGATCCGTCGCGCCCGCCAACTGGAACCAAACATGAACCGACACATCATCGCCATCAAACTTGTCGCCATCATCGGCATGGCCATGGCCGACGAATCGCCGGAGGCACGATTCTCCGCGATGACACCCGAACAGGTGAAGGCCTTCGAGGCCGACTTGGCCCGACGCGTGGCCGACCTGGCCCTCATTCCCCCCACGCTCAACACACGACCGCTGCCAAGGTACGATTACGACCGCCTCGACTACGGCATGACCATCGGCATCGAGCGCACGCCCAAGGGCAGGTTGTGGGCCTGCTGGGTGGCGGGAGGCGACAGCCCCAAGGCCTTCTTCGTCCTGGCCACGAGCGATGATGATGGCGAAACATGGTCCAAGCCCCGGCTGGTCGTCGACTCCCATTCGCCGTCCATTCCCGGGGAACGAAGCATCCTTGTCGGCAACCTTTGGACCGATCCGCTCGGAAGGCTTTGGCTGATCTTCGACCAAAGCATGGACATGTTCGACGGCCGAGCCGGGGTATGGGCCTCGGTGTGCGACAACCCCGATGCCAAGGAACCGGCATGGTCGGCGCCAAGGCGCATTTGGCATGGCGTGACTCTCAACAAGCCGACGGTGCTTTCCAGCGGCGAATGGATGTTGCCGATCTCGCTCGACCAGCGTGAAGGCTTCGGGATGTTCAAGGGACTGTTCCGGGAACTCGACCCGCTCCGCGGGGCCAATGTGTTCGTGTCGGCCGACAAGGGGGCGACCTGGCAACGGCGCGGCGCGGCGCGGTTTCCCGAACCCGACTGGCATGAGCACATGATCGTCGAGAGGAAGGACAAGTCGCTCTGGATGCTGGCCAGGACAAGGACGGGCATCATGCAATCCACTTCCGTTGACGGCGGGCGCACCTGGGCGGCGCCGACCGAACCCGACGGCATCCGCCAGCCCAACGCGAGGTTCCATG
>JAGWVO010000368.1 GCA_018970845.1 Planctomycetota bacterium | reverse complement strand
ATTAAGTCGGCAATTGAAAAACGGGGGCAATAGTTGCATACTTTTACTATGGTTTTTAGGACTTTATTATGAATTTTCCTCCACTTGGCAAACCAGACCTTGGGCCTCTCAACAAGCTGTGCGACTCAATGCTTCAAACCATTAATGATGCACTGAAAACAAATCCACCAGCGGAATATGCAGAACTTTTTTCCAACCTTCAAACAGCGCTTAAATCCGACCGAGACGAGGTTATCAAGGCCTTCGCCAAGGAATTCCCCTTGATGGAAGCCGAGTATACCGAAACAACCACGGCCATTAAAAAAATGCTCGAGGAGGAATTTCCCAAGCTTCAGAAGCAACTTGAGGATGTCCCGGCTTTGATTGAAAGCGAGCAGGCCAAGGCGATGGTCACCGTCGCTGGCATGCTCGCCTCTGTTCCCAAGCTCCCTCCCGCGCCCGAACCGATTTCCATCAACCCCGGCGAGGAACTCGTGGCCCGCCTCATGGAACTCGGCGCGCCGGCCAAGCCGCCTTCCAAAACGATGCCCTCGCCGGGCAACATCTGGGAGAACTGGAAGCCGGGCCAGGGTGCCTCCTGACCACGCTCCAGCTTGTTTCGAGACCGTTCCACGGGAACCCGCGCCATGGCCGAACTCTCCGTGCTTACCCCCGCCTCGCCCGCCGCCGAGGCGCTGGCCCGGGCCATGGCCATCGAGTCCGCCGAGGCGGGTGATTCGAGCGCCGCGGCCGCGCGCCTTTCCGGCGCCAACCCCCGCCGCGCCCTGCAACTGATCGCCGGCTGGCTTTCCACCCGCGAGTCGGTCTGGTGGGGCTGCCTGTGCGCCGCCCAAATCCTCAAGGCCGGGGTGGAACCCGGCCCCGCCGCCCTGCTGGCCAAGGTGCTCGCCTGGGTGAAGGACCCCACCCCCGCCAACCGCGACGCCGTCGGCGGCATCCTCGACATCGACGGCGACACCCCGGCGCACCTGCTGGCGCGCGCCGTCTCCTTCACCACCGACAACCTTTCCCCCTGCAAGGAGCACCCCGTGGCCTGCCCCACGAACCTGGCGCACCGGATGGTGGCCATGGCGGTGCTGGCCTGTGCCGACCTGTGGCCGGGGCCCAACCGGGATGAATGCGAGGCGCACTTCATCGACCTGGGGCTGGATGTTTCGGAAGGGCTGCACATGTGGGCCAAGGGGGCCCTGCCGCTTCACCCCGGCCTGCGCAAGGGCGCCGACCCGACCACCTTCCGCAAGACGGGCAACATTTGGGAAAAGTGGTAGGCCCGGGCGCCCGGCGGGCTCACGACGAGAAGTAGCGCACCACGAGGAAGAACAACAGCGGTATCGACACCATCAGGGCGATGCCGCAGACCACCTGCATCCGCCGGTGGTGAAGCAGCGCGTCGTGCGCGGGAACCCGCGTGGGCGGGTCGGGCTCGAGTTCCTCGGGAAACTCCAGGGGCTGGATCCGGCACAGTTTCTCGCGCTGCGCGGCGCCCCACTCCGCCAGGCGCAGCGGTTCCTCCGCGAGCATCCCCTTGAACCCGAGCATGACGCACCAGAAGAAGATCTGCATGAGCCCCATGTCGGCCTTGGCGTCGACGATGGCGGCCTGCTGCCAGAACTTCCACGCGCGGTCGTTGGTGCCGTAGATCTCGGCCTCGAGCTTCTGCTCGTTCCAACGGTCGGCCCAGGGCGACTCGAGGCAGAACAGCTCATCCACCCAGCAGGCCAGCGGGTAGCGCACGCCGAGAAACTCGCCCGACCAGGCTCCCGAGGCGAGGGTGTCGGGCTTCCAGAGGGCCTGGGGGATGGCGTTGGGCGGCACGGTCACCTTCATGCCGCCGTCGAGGTCGACCGCGGCGAGCAGCATCTCGCGGATGCGGGCGTGCTCCAGCTCGAAGGAGAGGGTTTCGCCGCGCTCGAGCGCCTCGCGCACCCGGAGGCCCTCGCCCAACAGGGCGAGCGCGAATTCCGATTGCCGGTCGATCAGGTCGGTGCTCATGGTTCGTCCGGCGGTTCGGGTGGCCCCCCACATCGAGGGCGACCGTTTCATTCCCAGCATGTAGTATGACACAAGACGACGATCTGGGGCGCCCGGGAATCGACATGTCCAGCAAGCCGGTTTACTGGAACGAGGGACTTTTCCTCAGGCCGCATCATTTTCAGGCCGCCGACAGGCACGACGCGGCCCAAAGGGCCCTCGTGGCGGGCCTGGCGCTTGGAAAAACCGCCGGAATCGGCGAGATCGACATCGACCTCGACGCCCTGGCCAACCATTCCTTCCAGCTGAAGGGCCTCAAGGCCCTCATGCCCGACGGAACCCTCGTGAACATCCCGGGCGAGACGAATGTCCCGGCGCGGCCCTTCAAGGCGGAACTCGACCGCGACGGTTCGGCGACCGTCTCGCTGGCCCTGCCGACCTTGTCGATGGGCAGGCCCAACAACCTTCCCCCCGGCGGCGCCGAACCCGCCCGCTGCACCGTCGAACCGGTCTCGTTCGAGGACGAGAACGACGGCCAGCGCCCCGAGGAGATCCTGGTCAGGAGGCTCAGCCCCCGCCTGCTGCTCCAGGGGGAGCGCGCCGACGGCCTGGCGGTGCTGCCCTTGGCCCGGGTGGTGCGGTCGAACCGGCCGGACGGCGCCCCGACCCTCGACCCCGACTTCTACCCGCCCGTGTTCCGCTGCGACGCCTACGGCCCGCTGTCGGAAAACATCGTGCGCTACCTGCTCAACCGCGTCGGCCGCAAGGCGACGGGCCTGGCGACGCAACTGCGCGCCGGGGGCATGGGCCTGGGGGCGCGCGAACCGCTGCTGATCTCCCAACTGAACGCCCTCAACGCGGCGCAGGGCGCCCTTCACGCGCTGGCCAACGACTCCACCGCCACCACGGGGCAGGCCTACGCCGAGCTGTGCCGCCTGGTGGGAGCCCTGGCGTTCACGGGCGAGAACCGCCTGCTTCCCGCCTTGCCGGCTCTCGACCACGGCGAACCCCACAAGGCGCTGGTGCCGTTGCGGCGGATCATCGAGGAGTACCTCGACCGGGTGGTGGAGCCCGAATTCAAGGACAGGCCGTTCATCGGCGCCGGCCTCAGGATGCAGGTCTCGCTCGAGCCGTCGTGGCTGGAGCCCGACTGGGGCATGTTCATCGGCGTGCAGTCCGACCTGGCGGGCGAGGAGGTGGTGCGGATCATCACCACGCCGGGCATCCTCGACATGAAGGTCGGCAGCGCCGAGCAGGTGGACGGGATCTACCGCGCCGGCAAGGCCGGCATGAGCTTCACCACGATCAAGACGCCGCCCCGGGTGCTGCCCCCCGGCATCACCTACTTCCAGTTGGCGCGCGAGGCTTCCGGCGCCGAGTGGGGCGATGTGAAGCGCACGCTGAGCCTGGCGGTGAGGTTCAACGAGAACCGCGTTCAGGGCAACATCCAGGACAGGCAGGAACTGGCGCTTTCGATCGGCGGCAAGAACTGCCGGATCCAGTTCACCCTGTTCGTGGTGGCCCCCAAGTCGATGTCCTGACCGGGGAGGCGCGCGCCGGATGGCTGACGAACAGCAAGGCAAGGCCCTCGAGCCGGCATCGTACCCCCTCGCCTCGGGCCGCAAGGTCGTGGTGTCGCCCGGGGACGAATCCCATCCCGAAAACCTGCGCGTCTTCTCGCCCCAGGGGAAGGTCGAGGTGGAGATCCTCCTGACCGCCGAGGGGCCGCTCGTGCGGGTCGCCGGC
>JAGWVO010000011.1 GCA_018970845.1 Planctomycetota bacterium | reverse complement strand
CTGATCGAATTGCTGGTGGTGATCGCCATCATCGCTGTGCTGGCCGCCCTGTTGGTGCCGGCCTTGCAGAAGGTGCGCGCTGCCGCGGCGCGCATGACCTGCTCGAACAACCTCAGGCAAATCGGACTGGCGATCCACCATCACCACGACACGCTGGGCACCTTCCCTCGATATCGCCGCTGCGACACGGCATCGGGCCTTTATGACGCCGAATGCTTCAAGCTTCCCTCCGCCACACTGTGGACCGGACCGGAGGAAGTCTGGTGGGCCCCCTACGATAATCGCCCGGCGCCATCAACCACCACCAAGGCCCAAGGCGCTCCAAACGCCGACAACACCTACTCCAATGGCGGGTACCCGGCCGGGCTTTTGTGGCCTTTCATCGAGCAAAGCACCCGCGTTTTCCGATGCCCGACGGGTTTCGATCCCGCGACGGGGCAGGCCTACCAGTGCGGATACGGCATGAACTATGTCAGCGGCGGGCCCAACGGCAAATCCCTGGGCGAACTCGCCACTGGCAACGGCACATCCAACATCCTGATCGTGTGGGACCATGGAAGGACACCCGGCTGCGCCGATTCCACCCACGCGTCGACGCCTGCCAACCCCAGGGCCCCCTGGCCCTTCCCGGACACCACCAATCCCAAGACGCACTATCCCGACCAACGCCACGACGGCGTGTTCAACGCGCTGTACTGCGACGGCCACACGGCGGCCATCACGCCCGGCATGCTCCAGGGCAGCCTGTTCCTGGCAAGCGGATCAGTGCCGACATACCCGTGACCCGAACCCAGAGCGGTTTTCAGAACATAGTATCGGAGTGCCGCTTCAATAGCGATTTAATACATGTAGAATTTGGTATAATATTGAATTTCAAACGATTCATGAAACGGTTTGCCGATTGATTTGCCCCTCACTTCGTTCAGGCCTCCCAAGCGTTGAAAGGACTGGCCCTTGTGGCCATTCAAGGAAGATCGACGCGTAGGAGCCCTGAACGAAGTGAGGGGCTTTTTTCATTTCTGAAGCTGGGCCTTTCATTTTTGCAACTTTTCAACTGAAAGTTGCCCTGAAAAACCAATGATCACTTCGCCTTGGGAGGTTCCTTGGAATCCTTGGGAGTTTCCCAGCGGAACTTCGTCTTCTCGGGGTCGAACGGCTTGAGGAAATCCTTCTCGTCCTTGCCAGCCGACCAGATGATGCCGCGGGTGAGCATGTCGAGGAAGATGGGATCGGCCATCTCGGTGTTGTAGTGCCCGATGGTGGTGCCGAAGACCCGTCCCTTGCCGTATTGGTTGGTCCACACGCACACCTCGTCCTTCTTCGTCTCCTTGCTCAGGGCCGTGGCCAGGGGCTTGCAGTTCTCGCCCGTGGCGACCACTTGGTAAAGCTCGCCCTGCGGCGTCTTCCACCGCTCGGGAAACTTGCCGAGGATCGGGTGCTTGTCGCCCTTGGCGGGCACCACATCGAAGGGATAGTGGGCGCCGTGCCGATGGGAGGTGACGCCGCAGAACTTGAACCATTCGCCGGTGCCGTCGCGGTAGCAGTGCATGGCGCAATGGATGAGCACGGCGCCGGTGCCCTCGCGGTGGGGCCGCACGATGTTCTCGGTCCACTTGGGATCCTTCACATCGGCGAAACATTCGTTGTGGACAACGACATCAAAACCCTTGGCCCAGTCGGACTTCTCATGGAGGGGAATCCGGCTGTTCGTCTTGTTGCCGCCCTCCTGCACCACCACCCACTCGATGCGGGCGCGCGCGGCGGTTCCCTCGCTGATGATGAGTTTCTGGATGTTGTAGTCATGGCAGCAGCCTCCCGTGACCAGGAGCGCCTTGATCGGCGGGGTTTGGCCGGGCGACAACAGCGATATCAGCAGCAGGAAACTCATGCGGGATCTCCAAAGCGGAAGGGGGAAAGGCGAAATCACCACCCCAGGCAACAACCCGGGCCGCCGTAGCCGGAAAGCGACAGGCCGCGGCGCGCCAGGGGAAGCTCGAGGTATTCCGAGCGATTGTACACCACCTTGCCGCCGACGATCGTGTGCGTGGCGTGCGTGGCGTTTTCCAGCGGGTCGCCATCGAACAGGGCCAGGTCGGCGGCCTTGCCCGGTGCGATGGTTCCGCGGTCGATCCCAAGCGCCTCCGCGGCGCGCGATGTGATGGCGGCCAGGGCCTCCTCCCGGGGCCAACCGGCGGCCGCTGCGGTGCCGGCCTCGGAACGGATGTTGCGGATCTTGGGCACATACCCCTCGAATGAGCTTCCCAAAACCACGGGAACACCCTTCGCGGAGAGCACGCGGGCCGCCCCTGTGAACACATGGAGCGTCTCCATGCTGGTTCCGGCGCGCAACAGGGGCGGATGCAGGAAGACGGGAACCTTCGCCGCGGCGATGGCGTCGGCCATCAGGTAGCCTTCGCCGGCGAGGCCCAGGCGGGCATCGAGCTTGAACTCGGCGGCAAGGCGCAGCGCCGTGTTGATGTCGTCGGCGCGGTGTGCGCAGAGAAGCACCGGAAGCTTGCCCGCGGCGGCCATCGCCAGCGCCTCCATTTTGGGATTCGGCTGGGACGGTTTGTCGCCCTTGCCCGACTTGGAGGCGTGCGCCCTGCCCTGCTCGAACAGTTGCCTCAGATGCGCCGCCACCGCCATGCGCGTGGTGATCTTGCCGGCATGGGTTTCCCTCGCCGGTTCCCCGAGGTTGCAGACCAGCATGCCGGGAGACGGCAGCAGCATCGCCTCGGCGGTGCGCCCGTGGGAGAGAAACACCGCCGATCGGCCCGAGACCAGCGACTTGCGACCCGGCAGCACATGAACCGCCGTCACGCCATGGCGGCGGACGAATTCCAACAGGCCGTCATCCGGATTGAAGGCGTCGAGCACGCGCAGGTCGGCGCCGTTGGGGTCGGTCGTCTCGTCCTGGTCCTGGTCGGCGGGAACATTCAGGCCGCCGGAAACGCCCGCGCAACCGTGGCCGTCAACCAGGCCGGGGGTGACTTCCCTGGCCGCCAGCACGGGAAGGTTGGCCGGCACGGGCAACTTGCCGGACGGACCCACCGCTTCAATCTTGCCATCGGCAACGATGATCGTCATGTCGTCATGGAAGCGGGTGCCGTCAAACATTCGGCCGGCGCGCACGGCGTAGCGGGCTGGCGAGCCGTTGAACGGGGCGCCCTTCGCCTCGGGAGCCTTGGCCGCCGCGGGCGGAACCACCGGAGGGACAAGCGGCGGGTAACGCGGATCCTGCCCGGGCAGGGCAAACCCGCCGGCCTGATAGCGGGCATCCTCGGGCCTGGAGCGGCGGAAGCGCGCCTCACCGTCGATCCAGGTTTCGAGCACCTGCGTGTAAACCGAGAAAGGAGGGCCGGAAAGGATCACGAGGTCGGCGTCGAGTCCCGGCTTGATGGCGCCCACCTTGTGGTCGAGCCGCAGCATCCGGGCGGGGTTGACCGTGAGGGCCTCGAGAGCCTGCTGTTCGGTCATCCCGCCGCGAAGCGCGATCGAACCCGTGCGAAGGTAGAACCGCGACTCGGTCACCGGATCGTCGGTGTTGATGGCCACGCGCACCCCGGCATCGGCCAGGGCCTTGGCGTTTTCCTCAATGAGTCCGGCGACCTCGGCCTTGCCTCCGGGACTGTCCACCACGGTGAGAGAGACGGAAGCGCCCGCCGCCTTGAGTTCCGGGATGATCTTGTACCCTTCCGAGGCATGCTGGAGGACGATCTCGAAACCGAACTCGCGGGCCAGTCGCAGCGCCGACATGAGGTCGTCGGCGCGGTGGCAGTGGAAATGCACGGTGCGCTTTTTCTCGAGGACCTCCACGAGGGGTTCCATGGCGATGTCGCGTTCGGGGGGCGCGGCCTTGGGATCCTTGGCCAGCGCCTCCTTGTGGCGGGCCCACTGGGCCTGGTAGTCACGGGCCTTGAGGAAGGTCTCGCGCTGCAGGGCGAAGGTTTTCATGCGCGTGCCTGGCGCGGCCTTGCGCGAGGCGAAGTTGAAGTTCTTGGGGTTTTCGCCATTGGCCATCTTGAGTCCCCCCAAAACGCCGCTGGCGTCCACGCGCATCGCCTCGATGGTGCCGCCGCGAAGCTTCACATAGATCGTCTGCCCGCCGATGGCGTTTCCCGAACCGGGCATGATGTTGGCGGTGGTGAGTCCCCCGGCAACGGCCATGCGGATGCCGGGGTCGTCCGGATTGACCGCGTCGAGGGCGCGCAATCCTGGTTGAACCGGGCCGGAGGCTTCGTTGCCGTCGCTGTTGGCCTGGACTCCCGGCCTGCTGAAGATGCCCAAATGGGAATGTGAATCCACCAACCCGGGAATGATGACCATCCCGGCCAAGTCACGCACGGCGGCATCCTTGGGAATGGCGACCTTTCCAGCGGGGCCCACGGCGACGATCTTGCCGTCTTGAACCAGGACGACTCCGTTGAGAATCGCCGGCCCGTCTCCGGGGTGTACCGTGGCGTTGGTCAACGCCACCGGCGCTGCGGAAAAGCCCGCCAGAATCACGGCGCAGATCTGAATCATCGGGAAATCCCTTGGGCTTCAGGCATGGATGAGCCACCCGCACTCTAGGCGACCCCGGGGCATGACGCAATCATCACCAAAAGCCGATGCCGACGGAAACCCATCAGGTCGTTATCATAGGATCAAATTCTCCGGTTGGACCCATCATGACGCTTCCCCGCCACACCAGGCTGATCGTGGCCCTCGCCTTTTTGCCTGTGCCTTCGGGATGGGCCCAGGATCTTGACCCGGCGCTGAGGTCGGAACCCGCCGCGGCCTTGGCCGCCGAAGCAAGGCGGCTGGGCGACCCGGCCCGCGGAGCCGTTGTCTTCCACCAGCCCTTCATGGCGTGCGTGAGGTGCCACGCTGCCGGAGACGGCAAGCCCTCTCCCCTTGGACCCGACCTGGCGGCGATCGACAAATCCGCGAGCGATGCCTCCATCGTGGAATCGGTGCTCCTGCCCTCCAAGGAAATCAAGAAGGGATACGAGTCGGCCACGGTGTCCACCGTGGCCGGAAAGCTTGTTTCAGGCATCGTCGCCTCCCGCGACGACACCAAGGTGGTGATCCGCGATCCGGCCAAGGGTGGCGAGGCGATCGTCATTCCCAAGGCGGACATCGCGGAGCTGACGCCTTCGGCCCAATCGATCATGCCGGCGGGCCTTGTCAACCAGCTATCAAGCCGGCAGCAGTTCCTCGACCTGGCGCGCTACCTGATGGAGTTGCGCGACGGCGGAGCGCCGCGGGCCGTGGCGCTCAGGCCTCCCGCCAACCTGATTGCTCCCGAACCCCCCGAATACGAAAAGCGGATCGACCATGCCGGCCTGTTGCGCTCCTTGGACGGCCAAGCCCTCGCCCGGGGCGAGGCGATCTACCGCAGGGTGTGCGCGAACTGCCACGGCACGCTGGAAATGGCCGGTTCACTGCCGGCGGCGCCGCGGTTCGCCGAAGCCTCCCTCAAGAATGGCCACGATCCGTTCGCCATGTACCAGACCCTCACGCGCGGGTTCGGGCTGATGCCGGCGCAAACCTGGATGGTTCCCGCGCAGAAATACGATGTGATCCATTACATCCGGGAAACCTACATGCGCGACAGGAACTCCGCGCGCTACAAGGCCGTCGACAATCAATACCTTGCCGGATTGCCCAAGGGCGACACCCGGGGACCGGCTCCCTCGAAAATCGAGCCATGGAGCGCGATGGACTACGGACCAACGCTCACCCACACCTATGAGATCCCGGGCCGGGAAAGGAACTTCGCCCACAAGGGCGTCGCCGTCAGGCTCGATCCAGGCGCCGGTGGCGTCGCGCGGGGAAGGCGGTGGATGGTGTTCGACGAGGACACGCTGCGCGTCGCGGCGGTGTGGGAGGCGGCGGCGGGCGCCGGATCGAACGCGGCCGATGCCGGCTTCATCAACTGGCGGGGCATCCAGTTCAACGGAGAGCACGGAATCCACCCGTCGATCGCCGGCAACATCCGCATCGCCAATGGCGCGGGCGCGGGATGGGCCAATCCCATGACCGGTTCATGGGACGACTCCGTCCGCGTGAGGGGCCGGGATGATCGCCTTTACGGTCCGCTCCCCAAGGAATGGGCCCGCTTCAAGGGCCTGTATCACCATGGACAGCAGGCGGTGTTCTCGTATTCCGTGGGCGAAGCGAATGTCCTGGAATCGCCCCGACTCCTGGAAACGGGCACGGAAAGGAAGGATCCGGCATTCGGCCGGATTTTCGTCATCGGCCCGCGCGAACGGGACCTCGAGGTACAAATCGCCGAGCATCCCGACAGTAATGCCCTTTTGGAACAGGACAACATGTCGCCAGGCAGGGTGACCCTGGCCCCAAGGATGGATGCCGCCGCGCCGACTCCGGAGCCGTTCCGTTTCGGCGCCGACCGCCACCTCGAGATCACCGACGGGGCGGCCTTCGACATGACGGACAAGCCGTTCACCGTGGTCGCGCGCGTGAAAACCGGCGGCGACGGAACCCTCTTCGCCAAGGCTGCGCCCGGCACGGCATGGACTCCCGGGGGCCAGGCCCTGTTCGTGCGAGACGGGCGTTTGGTGTTCGACATCGGCTGGGTGGGCGCGGTCAGTTCCCGCGCCAGGATCAACGACGGACAGTGGCATGTGGTGGCCGTCACCGGGGAACCCTCCACCGGCGCCATCAGGCTCTTCATCGACGGCAAGCCGGCCGGATCGGGCACCCTCAAGGCCAGGCCGGCGCCGGAAGGTGCCGTCGCCAGGATCGGATTCGCCTCGTCCAACTTTCCCCCGGTCTCCCGTTTCAAGGGCGACATCTCGGATATCCGTTTTTACCAGAGTGCGATGCAAGCGCGCGATTTCAACGCGTCGGCCGGCCTTCCCGATGCCGCCGGCGCCCTGGCCCACTGGAAGCCGTCCGAAATGAAAGGCGACCTTTCAGCCGACCATGCGGGGCGGAAACTCGATGCCCGCGTGGTGAGGGGCCAGGGCATCCCCGGGGAAAAGGTGTCGATCACGGCGGGCATCTTTCCCGCGGATGCCAAGGCGACATGGAAGAACTCGAAAGGGAAACTGCGGCTTGGCATTCCCGCGGGCAAGGAAACCGTGCGCCTTTGCGTCTGGACCGCTTCAAGCCCCTCCCGGCAAGCCAGTGCCTCCACTCCCGTCATCAGCACGGACGACCTGAACCTGGAAGCGCTCACCACGGGCGGCCCTTCCCGTTGGCCCCAGGCGCTGGAAACCGCCATCACCCTGGGACCGGACGAGGGCGCCTTCGCCACCGATGGGCTCGCCGCGCCGGAGTCGAACCCGTGGCTGGCGCAGACACGCTTCACCGGCCTTGATTTCCTGCCCGACGGACGGATCGCGCTTTGCTCCTGGGATGGGGATGTCTGGATCGCGAGGCAGGATCAGGCCAAGCTCCAGTGGCGGCGCATCGCCTCGGGAATGTTCCAGCCCCTGGGCATCAGGCATGTCAATGGCAGGATCCATGTCACATGCCGCGACCAGCTTGCCGTGCTCCACGACCTCAATGGCGACGGTGAGATCGACTTCTACCAGTGCCTCAACAACGATCACCAGGTGACCGAGCACTTCCATGAGTTCGCGATGGGCCTGCAAACCGACGCGCAAGGCAACTTCTATTATGCCAAGTCGGCCCGGCACGCCTTGCCCGCGGTGGTGCCGCACCATGGAACCCTGCTCAAGGTGAGCGCCGACGGTTCACGCACCGAGATCATCGCCAACGGATTCCGCGCCGCCAACGGGGTTTGCCTCAACCCCGACGGATCGTTCCTTGTCACCGACCAGGAAGGACACTGGAATCCCAAGAACCGAGTCAACTGGGTGAAGCCGCCGGACAGCCGAAGCGGCGGCAAGCCCCGCTTTTACGGCAACATGTTCGGGTACCACGACAAGACCGACACAGCCGACTCGGCGATGGAACCGCCCCTCTGCTGGATCACGAACGCCTTCGACCGCTCCCCGGCGGAACTGCTTTGGGTGGACAGCCCCAAATGGGGATCCTTGAACGGGGGGTTGCTGAACCTGTCCTACGGCTACGGCAAGGTCTTCCTGGTGCCCCATGAGACCTCGGCCACCGGATTGCCGCAGGGAGGTATGGTGGAGTTGCCGATCCCGCCATTCCCCACCGGCGTCATGAGGGGACGATTCAACCCCGGCGACGGACAACTTTATTTGTGCGGCATGTTCGCCTGGGCGGGCAACGCCACCAAGCCCGGCGGTTTCTACCGCATCCGCGCGACGGGCAAGCCGGCGCGTTTGCCCGTGGGCCTCAGGGCCACGGCCGACGGGATGGAACTCACCTTCAGCGAACCGCTCGAACCGGGCTCGGTTGTTTCATCCAAGGCCCAGGCGCGCTCCTGGGCGCTCAAGCGTTCCGCCAGCTACGGTTCACCCCATGTCAACGAGCATCCGCTTCCGGTGAAGGAGGCATCCCTTTCGGCCGACGGCAAGACCGTGCGACTCAGGCTCGAAGGCATGGCGCCCACCTGGTGCATGGAGATTTCCTACTCGTTCACGGCCGCCGATGGAAAACCGGTGGCCGGAACCATCCACAACACCGTGCATGCCCTGGGGAAGTGACCCATCGGCCCGGGTTCCGATGGACGGACTCCGCTCTCAGCGGCGCAGCGCCTTGTCAATTAACGGCTTGAGACGGCTGGCGAAAACCCGATACCCGTCCACCGACAAATGGATGTTGTCCGGCAGGTAGAGCCCCTTGCGGAGGGTTCCATCCGCGCCGGCGAAATCGGGTGTCATGTCGAGCAACCTGAGCTTGGGATCATTGTCGAGCTTGAGCGGGTCGATGGCGGCGTTGGCCTTGATGATGTCGTCATGGAACCTGTTGCCGGGGGCATGGCAAGGCAGGATTTTGGCCACGATGATGTCAGCCTTGGGAAACTTGCCCCGCAAGTTGGCCACGACCATCGCCACACCCTTGGCAACCGCCTCAACTCCGGTTTCCGGCGTGAAGAACATGTTGTTGTTGCCGATCATCACGACCACCACCTTGGGATCGAGGCCTTCCACGCCGCCATGGTCGAGCCGCCAAAGCACATTCTGCGCCTTGTCACCTCCGATTCCTATATTGACGGCCTTGAGGTCTCCGAACGACTTCTTCCAGGGCTCGTTGAATACGCCCTTGTCGAGCGGACTGCCCCACTGCTGGGTGATGCTGTCTCCCACCAGCAGGATGTCGATGGGCCCCTTGTTGGCCTCCACATGCCTCACCAGCTTGGCGTGGGTATCGAGCCAGCTGGTTCCTCCCCAAAAGCCGGCCGCGGGCACCACGGGCCATAGCTCCGGATGATGCTTGTTCGACTCCCGCCCGGGCCTTCGTTCGAATTCGGGCTTGAGAGCATAGGCCTTCTCTTCCTCCGTCAGGGGCCAACCGGTTTTTTGCGGATCCATCTTTCCCTCGTTGTAAGGAGGGTAGGGGTATTCGAGGGCGGGCGCTCCCAAGCCGACGAGAACGCTTGTCAACGAAACCAACAATGCCCGGTTGATTCGCATGGGAATCCCTCCGCAAAGAACATCCATGTTTTACCAAGAGAACTGTTGGCTTTTCCTCAAGGCAACCACCCCAAGGGGAACCGGCGGCATCATGACAGCGCCCGGATGGGAGTCCCCTCGGAAAGGGGCGACGGACGGCCATCAGCGGTGGTGTAGAAGATGCCGTGGGGGTCATACCCCAAGGCGGCAAGCACCGTGGCGTTGAGGTCGGCGGGGGTGACGGGGAAGTCGCGGGGGGCCGAGGCCGTCCGGTCGGAAACACCCACGATGGTCCCGGCCTTGAGTCCACCACCGGCGAGCACGGCGGTGTAGCAGTGGGGCCAATGGTCGCGCCCGGTGTCCTTGTTGATCACGGGCGTGCGGCCGAAATCACCCAGCCATAGCACGATGGTCTCGTCGAGCAGGCCCCTGTCGGCCAGGTCGTCGAGCAACGCGACGAACGCCTGCTCCATCGGCGGCACGAGGCGATTTTTCAGGCCGTTGAAATTGTCCTTGTGCGTGTCCCACACGATGCTCGGCCCGTTCACCGTGGTGACGAACCGGCAACCGGCCTCGAGCAGGCGTCGGGCCAGCAGGTGCGACTGGCCCCACGGATGCCGGCCGTACCGCTCCCGGACACGGTCGGGCTCCTGATCGAGCCGGAAGGCGTCGCGCAGGCGGGGGCTGGAAACCAGCCCGGCCGCCTTTTCGCGAAGAGCCGCCATCGATGGATCGGCGGGCGACAGGCGGGCCAGCAACCTGTCGCGGTCTTGCATGCGATCGGCGTCGAGTCCGTCGGCGGGTTCCAGCGCCTTCATGCGGAACCCCGGCTTGGAAGGATCCTCACCCACCACCAGCGGATCGTATCGCCGTCCAAGGCATCCGCCGAATTGTCCCGGCGAAAGGTAGGCGAAACTGTCGCAGTGGGGTTGCGGCGTGATCACATAAGGCGGAACCGGCGCGGCGCCCTCGCGCGCGGCCAGCCAACCGACCAGCGTGCCCAGCGACGGGGTGTCGGTCGGCCCCGGGTTCACCAGCGTGCTGTCCACCCGGTAGGGCTTGCCGGTGATGCTCCAGGTCATGCCGGCGTTGTGCGAGGAATGCTTGTGGTGCAGCGTGCGGATCAGCGAGAGGTGGCGGGCGCGGGTGGCCAGGCGGGGAAGCAGTTCCGTGAACCGCATCCCGGGAACCGCCGTGTCGATCGGCTTGAAGATGCCGCGGATATCCTCGGGAGCATCGGGCTTGGGGTCAAAGAGGTCGATGTGGCTCGGGGCGCCGCTGTTGAAGATGCAAACCACTCGCTTGGCGCCAGTGCCCGCGTTGGGGGGCGACGCCCGGGAACCGCCGGCCCACCAGGCCGACAGGATGGCGGGCGCCGATTTCAACCATCCGCGCCGCGACGGCGTCATGTGGAAGCCCCGGGGTTTTGATTCGCGTCTGGCAAGTCGTGTGGAGAGATTACAGAATCTAATCCGGGAAACCATCGGGGTCAAGGAAAGCCGGGCCGGGGTCGATCCCGTAATGAAAGAATTGTTCCCATTATCATGCGGGAATGGCGCCGGCTGAACCGCGAGGAACCATGGACATGAATTCATCTCCAACCCGGAGGCACATTTTGTCGGCGGCCGCGGGAACATTGTCGGCAACCATGACCACCGCCGCCAAGGCTGACAAGGGCCTGCCGGAAGCCTCGCCGGAAGACATTGGCATCAATCCGCGCCGCCTCGCCCGGGCCCACGACCTGCTGGAACAATGGACCAAGGGCCCCGCCGCCCCGGTGCCGGGTGCCGCGTTGGTGGTTGGCCGGTTTGGCCAATCGCTCAAGCCGCGCCTGTTCGGCAGGCAAGGCCCGGAACCCGACGCCGAACCGATCCGCCCCGACGCCATGTTCTACATGGCCAGCGTCACCAAGCCCGTCATCTACTCCTGCGGGATGATGCTGGTGGAGCGCGGCCAATTGAACCTGTCCGATCCCGTCAGCAGATACCTTCCCGAATACTCCGGCAAGAACAAGGACGAGGCCCGCGTGCTTCACCTGTTCACGCATTCCTCCGGCCTGGCGGACGAACTTCCCGACAACACCGAACTGCGCAAGGCCCATGCGCCGCTGTCGGTGTTCGTGGACAAGGCGCTCAAGTCACCCGCCTCGTTCGCTCCGGGCACTAGCCAAAGCTATTCCAGCCTGGCGACCATCCTCACCGCCGAGATTGTCCGAAGGGTCTCCGGATTGCCGATCGATGAATTCGTCAAGAAGGAATTTGTCGATCCCCTTGCGCTTCCATCAACCGGGCTCGGATCCAAGGGTTTCGACCGGGCCCGAATCGTCCGCTGCACCCTGCCCGAGTACCAAAAGGGCGGCGACTTCGGATGGAACAGCCGGTACTGGCAGGAATTCGGCTCACCCACCGGAGGCCTGTTCAGCACCCCCGCCGATTTCGGGGTTGTCTGCGGCATGATGCTCGCGGGAGGCATCTCGCGGGGAAGGCGGCTGCTGTCAGCCGCCACCGTTCGCATGATGACCACCAACCGCCTCGATGACATGCCCGAAATGCCCGAACCGATCCGGAGGACCCGGCCATGGGGCCTGGGGTGGCGGCTCAACCACCTGGGGCAATCCGACAGTTGGGGCGACCTGCTCAACCGCGATGTTTACGGCCACACGGGCTCCTCGGGGAATGTGGTATGGATGAACCCGGCCACCCAAGGCTTTTGCATCATTTTCTCCAATTACCTGCGCTCGCGCGCCCCATGGCGCCTCGTTCATCTTTCCAACATCGTCGCCTCGGCGTTCGAATGAGCGCCAAATTGAAAACCGGGAAAACAGCCATGACGGTGAAGGAACTGATCCGACTGCTGCGGGAGTTTCCGGAAACCCTGCCGGTTCATTTCAGCCTCGGCGACGGTTCGGACCGGGTGATCCAACCCGTGGACGCGATCATGAACCTGGTGAATACGGACCTGCGAATGGAATTGCCTGACGAATATCCGGATAGGCATATTCCCGAGGGATATGTTGATTCTGTCGTGGTGTATCCGCATGTCATTAGAGACAACGGCAACTAGGGGAGATCTTCATGGACGCTTTGGTCAAGAAGGCCCGGGATTTCGCCGAGGCGGCCCACGCCGACCAGAAATACGGCATGTGCCCCTACCTGCGCCACCTCGAGGATGTGGCGGCCATCGCGGCACGCCATGGCCCCGAGGCGATGGCGATCGCCTTTTTGCATGATGTGCTGGAGGATGTGAAGGGTTTCTCCCTCGGGCAACTTGAGGAACGATTCGGACCCAAGATCGCCAAGTGTGTGGCGATTTGCACCGATGAACCGGGTGAATCCAGGGTGGAGAGGAAGCAGCGGACCAACCTGAAGATGGCGGCGGTATCGGGCGAATGGGAAGTCGCCCTGGTGGTGAAGGCCGCCGACAGGCTTGCGAATGTCCGCGAATCGGCGCGCGCGGCGCTCCTTGATCCGGGCAACAAGCATTTGCCGAAATACCGCGCGGAACATCCCGAGTTCCGCAAGGCCGCCCATCGCCCGGGCCTGTGTGATGCGATCTGGGAAGAACTCGACCGCCTTTTGGCGTGACAAACCTGTTCCTAACGGGACAAATCGGCCGCGGCATGCTTTTCCAGGCCTGCCCTGCCAATCACCTTGGGCTTGAACTCCCCGGGTGCCAGCTTCACCAACTGGTTGTGCACGCGCTGGCGCATCTCGCTGGCGAGATCCACCAGCTCCTCCAGTTCGCCGGGCGCGACCTCGCCGTGCGGATGGATGATTTTCATCAGGCCCGAGCCGACGCGTTCGATCGCCGTCATGTCTCGCTTGGTGAGCCCCGGCTGGAACTGGAGCGATCGCACGCTGTCGATGAACGACTCCTCCCTCAGCTTCACCAGCACCTCGCCGAAGTGGTCGGTGACAAACCCCACGCCCGTGGCCATCGAGTCGGGGCCGATCTTGGGAATCTCCCAGCCGGGCAAATAGGCATGGATGCGATCCTGGAAAGCGGTGTCCTCGAGGGTGTCCGGCAGTGGCTCGAGGAGGTGCCGGTAGCGCGCGTGGGGCAGGCCGTCGGTGACATCGATGTTGCCGCTCATCACCACCCCGGCATCCGAGGCGAACGATAGGGATCCGCGTGTGAAGGTGCCGCTTTCCATGTAGTCCTTGAGCATGGTGACGGTGCCGTCATCGTCGGAGAACGACGCGTGGGCGATCTCGTCGAACACCACCACCTTGCGCGTGCCGAGGATGCCGACGGCCTTGGTCGACAGGTTCACGAACAGGTTGGCGGGAGTCGCCTTGCCCTCCGACAGGGTGAAGACGCGGGGCGAGAGGTTGCGCAACAGGAAGGTCTTGCCGGTTTGCCGCGGCCCCAGTTCCAGCAGGTTGACATTCTTCTCCACCAGGGGAACCAGCCTGGACAGCACAAGCAGCTTGACCCGCCGGGAGGCGAACGAGGCGGGGTTGTAACCGGCCGAGGTGAGGACGAGGTCGATCCACTCGTCGGTGCCAAACAGCTTGCGGGCCTCGCGGTGCGTCCCCAGGTCGGGGGGACCGATCTGGAACGGGGTGAATTTCGTGATCTCGTTGGGCGCCTTGCTGTCGGCCTCAGGCTTGTAGGCCACGACCACCGTGCCCCACAAGCCCCCCAGCAGCAGGCCAACATGCTGCTCAAGCAGGCGCGGTTCGATCCGGGCCTTCGATTCGTTGAGCGCCGGTATGCTGGCCCAGCGCTGCCCCTTGGAAAGGTCGACCTTCACCTCAACCTGGTCGATGATGGTGAGTTCCCCGCTGCGAAGGAGCCTCTCCTTGAGAAGCTCACGCTCCTCGAAACTGGGGAGCAGCAGCTTGATGCGCTCCTGCAGGTCGGCCAGGTCGGCCTTCCAGGATTCGCGCCGGACCTTCTTGGCCACGAGGTATTCGCTCACATAACGGGGAAGGCGATCCAGGGCGCTTTGCCGGGCCAACGCCTTGAGCACCACCCTGTCGCCCAGGTTGTCGAGCGCCTTGGCGTCGAGCGGGGTGAGGTTGAAATCCGCGAACTGGGACATGGGACGCCGCCTGTGAAAAAACCTTCATGGGCCAATCTTGTCCAGAATACCGATCGCCTCGGTGCCGCGCGAGGGGCGCCGGGCCGTCACATTCATGAAGATTTCGACAAGATTGGGCAAGATGCCGTGCCCATTCATTCTGGAATGAAACCGCTTCAACTAGGATCAAGTAGGAATTGATGGAGGAAATCGCGCCCATGTCATCCACGCTTCTCGCCGCCATCCTCGCCCTTTCGCTGTCAGCCGATGCCAAGGCGCCGCTTGGCGCCCATCCGGCCGACCTTGTCCTTCCCGATGCCGTCAGCGGGAAGCCATGGGCTTTGGCCAACGAGACGCGCGGCGCCAAGGCCATCGTGCTGGCCTTCATCGACTCGTCCTGCCCCGTCTCCCAGAACCACCTTCCAGGCTTGAACCGCCTCAAGGCTGAACATGGGGACAAGGGCCTCCGCGTGGTCGGCATCTACTGCCATCCCGGCGACACGATCGCCGAGGCGGGCCAGCACGCCGCGAAAGTGAAGCTCGCGTTTCCCGTGCTTCACGATGAGGGAGGAAAATGGGCTCGCAAGCTGGCCGTCGACCGGGTGCCCTGCGCGATGGTTCTCGACCAGGGCCTGATCGTCCGCTACCGGGGCCGCATCGACGACCAGTTCGCCCCCGGTGTGTCCCGGTCCAAGCCCACTCGTCGCGACCTTCGGGATGCCCTCGACGAGGTTCTGGCCAACAAGCCTGTGACAAATCCATGGACCCAAACGATTGGCTGCCTGCTCAGCCATCCCGAACCGAGGCCTGCCAAGGCGGATGGCCCAACATGGACAGGCGCGGTGGCGTCGATCATCCAGAAGGCCTGCCAGGACTGCCATCGCCCCGGCGAGGCGGCGCCGTTCTCACTGCTCACCCACGACGACGCCCGCGACTGGGCCGCCATGATCCGCGAAGTGATTGACAACAGGCGGATGCCTCCCTGGCATGCCGCGGCCTCCCCGGGCCATTTCAGCAACGAGCGCGCCTTGGCCGACAAGGATCGCCAGTCGCTTTTGGACTGGATTGACGCCGGGTGCCCCAAGGGCATCGGCGAGGAACCCAAGCCCCGCGTGTTCACGGAAGGATGGCGCATCGGCAATCCCGACAGGGTGATCCGCATGGGCAGGCCCGTCGAGGTGCCGGCCCAATTCCTGCTGGGGGTGGTCGGGATGCCCTACCAGTACATCATGTCCGACACGGTCGTTGACAAGGACCTCTGGGTGTCCGAAATCGAGGTCAGGCCGCAGAACCGCGCCCAGATCCATCACATCATTGTTTACATCGTTCCGGAGGGCAAATCGTTCCCGGGGATCCTGCGGGGTTCCCCCGACGGCCTCGGAGGAGGGATGCTCGCCGCCTATGTGCCCGGCGACCTGCCCGTGGTGTACCCCGAAGGCCTGGCCAAGAAGATTCCCAAGGGGGCCAGGCTGCTCTTCGAGATGCACTACACGCCCAACGGTGTTCCCGTGGCCGACAGGTCGGGCGTGGGCATCAAGCTGGCCAAGGGCCCCGTCAGGCACGAGGTGCGCACCAGGGCGATATTGAACCGCCGCTTCACCATCCCTCCCGGCGATCCGGCCCACGAGGTGCGGGCGTCCAAGGCTTTCGAGAAGGAGGCCGTGATCCTCACCCTCAGCCCGCACATGCACCTGCGTGGCAAGGACTTCGCCATGGATCTTTCCGAACCGGGCATGCCGGCGGCACCCCTGCTGCGCGTGCCCCGGTACGACTTCAACTGGCAGGAGAGCTACGCCTTGGCCAAGCCCCTGCGCGTGCCCGCCGGAACTCGCATCGATTGCGTGGCCCACTTCGACAACTCGGCGGGCAATCCGGCCAACCCCGACCCCTCCAAGGAGGTGCGCTGGGGCGACATGACCTGGAACGAAATGATGATCGGTTTTCTGGACTATTATAATCCTTGATTGGCTAACCTACAGGAACCTGATGCAGGCCGCCCCGGCGACCACCAGCAGGGCCCCCAGCGCCCGCCCGGGGGTGAGCGCCCGGTGCTCAAGCCCCATCATGGCCAGGTGATCAAGCAGGATCGACGAGAGTAGCTGACCGGCGATGACCGCGGAGATGAACGCTCCCGCGCCCAGGCGGGGCGTCAGCGCCGCCCCCGAAAGCACGATCATCGCGCCGAGCGGCCCCCCGATCCAGTTCCACCAAGGCGTGGCCCGGATGGCGGGCAGGGGAGGCATGGGCGGCCTGTACAGCAGCATCAGCGCGCAGGCGGTGACGAATGTTCCGCAGATGCTGAAAAAGCTCGCGAACGCCGGATCACCCAGGTTCCTGCGGAACGAACCGTTGGCCGACGCCTGCATCGAAATGAAGGTTCCGGCGCAACCGGCCAGGAAGAGGCAAATCACCTGCTCGACCATCGGCACATCCTCGTGGGCCACCGCGTTGACGCCGCGCCGCGGGGATCGCCTCGGCGACCGGGCATGGCATCCATGGGTGGCATGAATTATGATTGAAATCTCAAGCCGGCGCGGCCACCACCACGGCCCCAAGCCGGCGCCAGCCGCCCGTGAAAGGTGCTTGCCGACATGCTCCCCGCGATCCTGATCACGGCCTTGGGCGCCCCGGCCGGGCCGATCGACTTCAACCGCGACATCCGCCCGATCCTCACGGCCCACTGCGTGGCCTGCCACGGGCCCGACGAGAAGAACCGCAAGGCCGACCTCCGCCTCGACAGGGCGGACCTCGCGAAAATCGCCACCTCCGGCGGACATCTCGCGGTGCCGGGCAAGCCCTTGGAATCCGAAATCGTGGCCCGCGTTCGCGACACCCGCCGCGACAAGGTGATGCCTCCGCCAAGGCACGGAAAGCCGCTCTCGCCATCGGAAATCAGTTTGCTCGAGCAATGGGTGGCCCAGGGCGCCAAGGCCGCCGCCCACTGGGCGTTCGTGCCCCCCGCGAGGCCGCCGGTGCCCATGCCGCGCGATGCCTCGCGTTTGCGCAATCCGATCGACGCGTTCCTCCTCTCCAGGCTCGACCGCGAAAAGCTGGCCTACTCTCCCGAAGCCGACAAGCCCACGCTTCTGCGCAGGGCCAGCCTCGACCTCACCGGCCTGCAACCCACGCCTGAGGAACTCGCGGCGTTTCTCGCCGACACCCGGCCCGACGCCTACGAGCGGCAAGTCGACCGGTTGCTCGCCTCGCCCCGCTACGGCGAACGCATGGCGCTCGAATGGCTCGACCTGGCGCGATACGCCGACAGCAACGGCTTCCAGACCGATTCCAGCCGGCAGATGTGGCCTTGGCGCGACTGGGTGATCCGCGCCTTCAACGCCAACATGCCGTTCGACAGGTTCACCGTGGAGCAGGTCGCTGGCGACATGCTGCCGGCCGCCACCCGCGACCAGGTGGTGGCCACCGGGTTCCAGCGCAATCACAGGCTCAACGGCGAGGGCGGACTCATCGCCGAGGAGTGGCGGATCGAGACGGTGATCGACCGCGTGGAAACCACCTCGCTCACCTGGCTGGGCCTCACCGCGGGCTGCGCCCGCTGCCATGACCACAAGTACGACCCGCTATCGCAAAAGGAGTTTTACGGGCTCTTCGCGATCTTCAACAATGTGCCCGAGTCGGGAACCCTCGCCTCCAACCGCCCCGGCGGCAACAGCGACCCGGTGATCGAGGTGCCCGGCGAAGGCCATGAGGCCGAACTGGCGCGGTTGAACGCGGCCCTGGAAAAGGCCCGGGCCGCCGCCGCGGCGGCCAACGCCTCGACGGTCCCCGGGCAAATGAAGGCGTGGGAGGAGGCGGAAAAGGCGCGCCTGGGCAAGGCCGTCTGGACGGGCCTTGATGGCGAAAAGGTCTCCTCGGAAAAGGGATCCCGTTACATCAGGCAAGCCGACGGCACATGGCTGGCCACGGGGAGGAACAATCCTCCGCGCGAAACGACTTCCATCACCGCCAGGCTTTCCCCCGGGCCCTTGGGGGGCATCCTGCTCGAATGCCTTCCCGACGCTTCCCTGCCCCAGGCGAGCCTCGGCCGCTTTTCCAACGGCAACTTCGTGCTCACCCGCCTGGAGGCGGAATTGACTAACCCGGCCGGGACCAAGACACCCATCCGCCTGGCGCGCGCCGAGGCCGACTACTCCCAAAACGGCTGGCCCATCGATGCCACCGTCAAGGGCGACGCCTCCAAGGGATGGGCCGTGGACGGGCCCACCCGGAAGCAACCCGTCCGCGCCATGTTCCTTCCCGAAGCGGCGGTGGAAGTGCCGGCCGACAGCACCCTTGTGGTCCGACTGGTCCAGCAAACGCTGGACAGGCACAACATCGGCAGGTTCCGCGTCTCCCTGTGCCGGATGGACCCGTCGCGGGCTTCCCTCAAGGGGGAATCGCTCGGCGCCGAGGCGAGGCTGGCTTTGTCCACCGAACCTTCCAAGCGCACCATGGCGCAGCAAAAGGCGCTGGAAGCCGCCTTCAGGGCCCAAGCCGATGGCCCCCTGGCGCGGGCCGACCGCGCGGTCGCCGCGGCCGCCAAGGCGATCGAATCGTTCAAGAACACCATGCCCACGGTGATGGTCATGCGCGAGGGACCGCCCAAGCCCACTCACCTGCTCATTCGCGGCGAATACGACCGCAAGGGGGAGCTGGTTCAGGCCTCGTTTCCGTCGATGCTTCCCAACCCCGGCGCCAAGCCCGACAGGCTGGCGTTCGCCCGCTGGCTGGTCAGCGCGGAAAACCCGCTGCCGGCGCGGGTGTGGGTGAACCGGGCCTGGGAGCGCTTCTTCGGAATCGGATTGTCGCGCGACACCGGCAACCTGGGCACCCAGGCCGAGTTCCCCGCCCATCCCGAACTGCTCGACTGGCTGGCCGTCGAGTTCCGCGAATGCGGCTGGGACATGAAGAGGATGCAGCGCCTGATGCTCACCAGCGCCGCCTACCGGCAATCGGCGCGGGTGTCCCCGGAGTTGCTGGCGCGCGACCCGGAAAACCGGTTGCTGGCGCGGGGCCCGCGCTTCCGCCTCACGGGAGAGGTGCTTCGCGACCAGGCCCTTTTCGCCGGCGGTCTGCTCGTCGAGAAAACAGGCGGTCCCTCCGCCCGTCCCTACATGCCCGAGGGCGTGTGGGACGAGACCTCGCGATATGGCGACCTCCGCGGCTACAAGCACGACAAGGGTGATGGCCTTTATCGCCGTTCCCTCTACACCGTCTGGAAGCGCACCGCGGCGCCGCCCACCATGCTGCTTTTCGACGCCCCTTCCCGCGAGGTCTGCTCCGTCAGGCGCGGTCGCACGAACACCCCCCTGCAGGCGCTGGCGCTCCTCAACGAGGTCACCTTCGTGGAGGCGGCGCGAGGCTTGGCCGAACGGATGGCCGGCGCCGGCGGCGACGCGCGCTCGAGGCTGTCGCTGGGCGTTCGCCTGGCGTTGGCGAGGCCGGCCACCGACCGGGAACTCGACATTCTGGAATCGGGCCTTCGCGACGACCTGCGCCGCTGCCGCGCCGACGCCAAGGCCGCAACCAGCCTCGCCTCGGCGGGAGACAAGCCGGCCCGGCCCGGGCTCGATCCGGCCGAGGTGGCGGCCTACACCCTGGCGGCGAATGTCCTGCTCAACCTCGATGAGTTCGTCACTCGGGAATGACGAAGGAAAACATGCGATGAACCCCCAGGTGCTCTCGGACAGGCTCAACAGGCGCGTCTTCCTTGGCGCCTCCGCCGCCGGACTCGCCGGAAAGCTGGCCCTCGCGGGCCTGGCCGCCGACGGCAAGCCGTGGGCCACCGGCGCCCCCAAGGCCAAGCGGGTGATCTACCTGTTCCAGTCGGGCGCCCCCTCGCAGATGGACCTGTTCGACCCGAAGCCCGGCCTCGAAAAGCACCGCGGCCAGGACCTACCCGATTCCATCCGCAAGGGGCAGCGCCTCACCACGATGACCTCGGGGCAATCGAAATTCCCGGTGGCGCCTTCCATCTTCAGGTTCGCCCGGCATGGGCAATCGGGCCTCTGGCTCAGCGAGTTGTGGAACTACCTGCCCCGAGTGGCGGACGAACTCTGCATGGTGCGGGCCATGCGCACCGAGGCGATCAACCACGACCCGGCGATCACCTTCGCCCAGACGGGCAACCAGTTGCCGGGGCGCCCCAGCATCGGCGCCTGGGTGAGCTACGGGTTGGGCAGCCCCAACCGCGACCTGCCTTCCTATGTGGTGCTCACCAGCTTCGGCAGCGGCCGGCCCGACGACCAACCGCTTTACGACCGCCTTTGGAGTTCCGGCTTCCTGCCCTCGGTGCACCAGGGGGTCAAGTTCCGCAACAAGGGCGACGCCGTGCTTTACCTGTCGAATCCCCCGGGAGTCGACCGGCAGGCCCGCCGGGGTACCCTCGACAGGCTCTCGGCGCTCAACCGCGAGCATCTGGGCGCCGTGGGCGACCCGGAGATTGAAACCCGGATCAGCCAGTACGAGATGGCCTTCCGAATGCAGTCGAGCGTTCCCGACTTGCTGGCCATCGACAAGGAACCACGCTCGATCCTCGATATGTACGGGCCGGATGTCACCCGCCCGGGCAGCTATGCCGCCAACTGCCTGCTGGCGCGCCGACTGGCCGAACGCGATGTCCGCTTCATCCAGTTGTTCCACATGGGATGGGACCACCACGGCGGCCTGCCCAACGCCATTCGGGGCCAGTGCCGCGACACCGACCAGGCCACCACGGCGCTTCTGGTCGACCTGCGCCAGCGCGGCCTGCTCGACGACACCCTCGTCGTTTGGGGAGGCGAGTTCGGCCGCACCATCTACTCGCAGGGCGGCCTCACCGCCGAAAACTACGGCCGCGACCATCATCCGCGCTGCTACTCGCTTTTCCTGGCCGGCGCGGGGGTGCGCAAGGGCCACACCCACGGCGTGACCGACGACTACTGCTACAACACCGTCGAGGGCGGCGTGCATGTGAATGAACTCAACGCCACGATCCTGCACCTGCTCGGCATCGACCACGAGAAACTCACCTTCCCGCATCTCGGACTGCAGGCCCGCCTCACAGGAGTGGAAGCGGTGAAGCCCGTGCGGGAAATCATGGCTTAGGTGAGGCAGGCCATCCCAAGGAGCGCCCCGATGCCGTCCCGCCGCGAATGCCTGGCCGCATCGGCGGCCCTCGCCGTCTCCTCCGTCGCCAGGGCCGGGGATGATCGTCCCGCCATCGCCTTTTTGGGGACGATGGTGCGAAACCTTTCCCACGGCCAGCATTTCCTCGACAGGTTCACGGCAGGCTACGCCTGGGCCGGTCGGTGGCAGGCGCCGAGGGTCCGCGTCGCCGGACTGTACATCGACCAGTTCCCCGAGTCCGACCTCGCCCGCTCCCGGGCCCAAAGGCACGGCCTCACCCTTCAACGCACCGTGGAGGACGCCCTCACCCTCGGCACGGGCAGGCTGGCGGTCGACGGCGTTGTCATCATCGGGGAGCACGGGGACTATCCAAAAAACGAAAAGGGGCAGGTTCTTTATCCCCGGTATGCCTGGTTCAAGCGCGTCGTGAAGGTTTTCGAGAGTTCGGGCAAGGCCGTTCCCGTCTTCAACGACAAGCACCTGTCCACCTCGTGGAACGAATGCGCCGAGATGGTTGCCGACAGCAGGCGCCTGAAGTTTCCG
>JAGWVO010000367.1 GCA_018970845.1 Planctomycetota bacterium | reverse complement strand
CAACCCGGAGCGAATGCTGGGGTGGACGAGAGCACGGACACCTTCGACACGGTTGAGTGGTTGTTGAAAAATATTCCCGGGCACAATGGCAAGGTCGGTCAATCGGGGATCTCCTACCCGGGTTTTTACACCGCCGCGGGAATGATCAACGCCCATCCCGCCCTGAAGGCTTGCAGCCCCCAGGCTCCTGTCATTGACTGGTTCGTGGGGGATGACTTCCACCACAACGGCTGCCTTTTCCTGGCCCATGCCTTCAACTTCATGTCCGGATTCGGCAAGGAAAGGCCGGCTCCCGACCGGAAGTTCGGCCGTACTTCCCATGACCATGAAACTCCCGACGGCTACCAGTTCTTCCTCGACATGGGGCCTTTGCCCAACGCCGACAAACTGTTCCTGAAAGGAAAAATCTCCTTCTGGAACGAGATGATGAAGCATGGGACCTACGACAATCTTTGGCGTGACATGAACCTCCGTCCCCATCTCCGTGACATCCGGCCGGCTGTCATGACAGTGGGAGGATGGTTCGACGCCGAAAACCTTTTCGGCGCCTTGGAATGCTACAAGGCGATCGAACGGCAAAGTCCGGAAGCCAGCAATGTCATTGTCATGGGGCCATGGGACCACGGCGGGTGGGCCCGTTCGACCGGCGAATCACTTGGCAACGCGAGGTTCGGCGCCAAGACGGCGGAATATTTCAGGGAGAAAGTTGAATTCCCGTTCTTTGAGCACCATCTCAAGGGAGCACCCGGTCCGAAACTTTCGGAGGCCCATGTGTTTGAGACGGGCACGAATGTGTGGCGAAACCACGACCGTTGGCCCCCGCGGGATTCCAAGCCCGTCACATTTCATTTCTCGGAGAAGGGCGGCTTGACGACTGGAAAACCTTCTGAAATCGGCCATGATTCCTTTCAATCCGACCCATCGAAGCCTGTTCCGTTCATGGAGCGCGTCACCACGAAAATGGACTATGAGTACATGACGGCCGATCAGCGGCATGCGGCAAGAAGACCTGATGTGCTTGTGTATCAGACTCCGCCCCTCGCCGATGACCTTACCGTTTCGGGCCCTGTCGAAGTCGACCTCTGGGTTTCCACCACAGGCACGGACGCCGATTGGGTGGTCAAGCTGGTGGATGTATTTCCAGCGGATTTTCCCGATCCCGAACCCAACCCGGCGGGCGTTCGGATGGGCAACTACCAGATGCTGATCCGTGGCGAGCCGTTCCGCGGCAAGTTCCGACAAGGCTTTGAGAAACCCGTGCCATTCGAACCGGGCGTTCCCACCCGCGTGAAGTTTGTCATGCCGGATGTCTGCCACAGTTTCCGGCAAGGGCACCGCTTGATGGTTCAGGTGCAGTCTTCATGGTTTCCGCTGGTGGACAGGAATCCCCAGAAGTTTTGTGACATTTACTCGGCGACGGAGGCCGACTTTTCCGTCCAGACCCACACGGTTCACAGGGCACCCGGCAAGGCCAGCGGCATCACGGTTCACGCGCGCTGAATGGCTCGATGGCGGTGGCCCGTCGCTTTCCAAGTTCGATCTCGACGATGGCCCCGTTGAGCCGGAGGTCTCCCGTGGCCAACGGCCATGGTTCCGAAAGACCGCTTCTTGTCGTGCGAAGCACCGCCTCGGTCTGCCTGCCCAGCACCCCGTCATGCGGGCCGCACATCCCGACATCGGTCTGGTAGGCGGTTCCAAGCGGTAGCAGGCAGTGGTCGGCGGTGGGAACATGCGTGTGGGTGCCGAGCGCCGCGGCCACTTTTCCGTCCAAATGCCGCCCCAGCAGCAGTTTTTCGGCGGTGGCCTCGGCATGCAGGTCGGCGATGACGATGTCGGCCTCGGTTTCCGCCCGCGCGAGAAGCCGGTCAATCGCCTCGAGCGGGCATTCGGCCGGCTTCATGAAGGTTCTGCCAAGCACGCAGAACGCCGCCAGCCTTATTCCGCAAGGCAGTGTCGTCACGGCAAGGTCGTTCCCGGGGCACCGCGGCGCCAGGTTTGCGGGCCGGCAGATGCGCTTGTCGTTTTCGAGGATGGGTAAGATTTCGCGCTTTCGCAGCGCGTGGTCGCCCAGGGTGAGCAAGTCGACTCCCGCGTGGGTGAGGGCCCTGAATTGGGAACTGGCCAGTCCGGATCCGGCGGCGGCATTTTCAGCGTTGGCGATAACCGCGTCGATTCGGCCGCCCGCCTTGAGGGTTGGCACCAGGCGGGCAACCATGTCCACCGAGGACCCGCCGACAATATCCCCCAGAAAAAGGATCCTCACCCTTGGCTCCCCATCGCTTGATCAATCCGCCTTTTGACCTTAGGCTTGAGTTTATGGGAGCAATCCCATCACGCCCGCCCGCAACTTGCCAGTTGTTCAATCAGAGGCTCAGTCATGATTCCCGGGCCCGCCAGGATCCCAAGCCTTTTGGTGTTGTGCGCCATGGCCTTCTCCTCGGGATCTCTTTCCGCACAGGTTCCCGACGCGGCAACCCCGGCTCCATTCCTGGCCACTCTCACTCCCTGCGGAGGAAAAAGGGGTGCCACGGTTGAAGTGACTTTCGCCGGGAACGACCTTGATGAGGCCAAGGCGATGATCTTCGATCATCCGGGTATCACGGCCACCGCGGTTGTCCCGCCCGCTCCCGCGCCCATGCCCGGCAAGCCGGCACCCGCGCCCGCGCCAGTGACAAAATTCCTCGTGAAAATCGCTCCCGACGCTCCTCCGGGACTGCACGACGCACGAGTCGTGGGTCGGTGGGGCGTGAGCCAACCCCGTGTGTTCGTGGTTGGAGACATGGCGGAAGTGGCTGAGAAGGAGCCCAACAACGACCTGCCCGAAGCCCAGAGAGTCGAGGTTGAATCAACCGTCACGGGCGTTATTTCCAGCGGCACGGATGTTGACTATGTGGTTTTCAAGGGCGTTAAAGGAAAAACGATTCACGCCGCATGCCTGGCTTCCGCGATTGACAGCAGGCTGGCGCCACTCATGGAACTTTATGATGCCAAGGGGCGGATTCTCGCCTCATCGCGCCCCATGCCCAAGACGGAAACCTCCCTCTTGGCGGAACTGCCCGCTGACGGTGATTATTTCCTGAGGTTGGCATCGTTCACTTACCAGCGGGGCGGTCCCAACCATTACTATCGCCTCACCATCTCAACCCTGCCTTGGATCGAGTCATTCGTGCCGCCGGTTGTCACGGCCGCGGGCGGTTCGGTGACCCCGATGGGCCCATCGGGTGCTTTGGCCTCCATTCAAGCCCAAGTTCCCGGCGACCTTCTTTCGCTCGGGGTTCCCCGCGGCTTCAATTCGCTGACACCCTTCCGCCTGCGGGAAACCCAGATTGTTCCGGCAATCACGGGTGCGCCTGTCCTTCCGACTCCCTATCTCGGAGTCACCAGCCTCGCAATAGCCGCCGAGAAGGAGCCCAATGACGCGCCTGAGCAGGCCCAGGAAGTGTCCCTCGGTGCCGACATCCATGGGATCATCGGAAAAAGGTCCGATGCCGACTGGTTCCGCGTGAAGCTCAAGAAGGACCAGCCCGTCGTCGTTTCACTGCTGGGAGACGCCGTCGGGTCGATGGCGGACCTGACTCTTTCACTCCGGCTTGGGGCCGCCGGCGCCGACTTGGCCGATTTGGATGATCCACCGGCGGGCGGTCCCGTTCCGAGATTGCTGGTTCGCGGCGACGACCCTCCAGCCCATTCCTTCACACCTGCCGCGGACGGTGAGTACTTTATCCGTGTGGGA
>JAGWVO010000366.1 GCA_018970845.1 Planctomycetota bacterium | reverse complement strand
GCTTGGCAAGGGGGCCCGGATCGACATCTTTTGCGCGGCCATGCTCGGCCAACTCGAGGCGGTCAAATCCTTCCTGACCCTTCAGCCCGCCTTGATCGACGCCAAGGGTCCCCATGGATTCTCATTGCATTTTCATGCCCAGGTTGGCGGCAAGAATTCCGAGAAGGTCCTGGATTACCTCCAATCGGTGAAGAAGATCGAACTCAAGCCCGTGCCATTTTTGCCAAAGTCCTGATTTTTTTGTCATGATCGGCCTCCCTCGGCTAATCGATTGCGGGAGGGTGGCACGATGAACGAATTGACGCGGCAGGCGGCGCGCCTGTGGGCCTTGGCCCAACCCGCCGTTTCCGCGTTCGTCGCCTCCATCACCCGCGACTTTCAGGACCGGGATGACATCCTCCAGGAAACCGCCGTCGCTGTCCTCGAGTCGTTCGGCCGGTATGATCCCTCTCAGCCGTTCAAGGCGTGGGCCATGGGCGTGGCGCGCAACCAGGCTCGCCTCCATTTCAGGCGCAAGGGCCGGGACAGGCTGGTTTTCAGTCCTGCCGCGCTTGATGCCCTCTCCGTCGCCTTCGCCGATGAGGATTCGGGGGCCGAGAGGCTTGTCCACCTTGGGGAATGCCTTTCGGAACTCGACGAAAAATCGCGCGAACTGTGCCGCCTCCGATATGGCCGGGACATGAAGCCCGCCGGCATCGCCGGTTTGATGGAAACGGAACCGAACACGATTTCCAAGGCCCTCCAGCGGATTCGGGAGCGCCTGCGGGACTGCGTGGCCGGGAAAGCCTCAGCCATTGGGGTGCCGACATGAGCGAGGCATTCGATGAACTGGTTCATCGCCATCTCGATGGCACCCTCGCGGAGGATGGGGAGGCGGCGCTGGCTCGCATCCTCGAAACCGATCCCGCCGCCGCGCGGGCATTCGCGCGAATCGGCCTGATTCATGACGGATTGGCCCAACTGATCCGCCAGCCGATGGCCGTCGGGCAGCCACTCCCTTCCTTGAACCGCAAAAGGCTCCTGTCTGGGCGATGGGGGCTTGCCGGTTTCCTGGCGGCATCCGTCGCCGTGGCGGCGCTTGCGATCTGGTGGCCGGGCGCGGGAAATCTCAAGGCTTCCACGACGCTTGAACGGTTGATCAAGGCCTCGTCGCGGCAGCGCGACAGGACCTATGTCATATCAGACCTCGATCCGGGCAGCCGGGCGGGAGACCCGCGGCAACCGCCCATCGATGGCGCTGTCTTGCATGTGCGTCAGCCGGGCAGCTTTGTTTTGATCCGGTCGTTTCCCGATGGCCGGAAGTATGTCACGGGCAGCGATGGTGACCGGAATTGGTCGGTTCCACCGGAGGGCAAGGTTCGCGTGAGCGCCGACCCTTTGAGGTTCCGCTGGCCGTTGCCTGGCCATGTGCATGGCATTCCGTTTGTGAATCCCACATCCGACCTAGCG
The DNA here is from genome assembly GCA_018970845.1 of Planctomycetota bacterium. GTDB lineage: Bacteria > Planctomycetota > Planctomycetia > Gemmatales > Gemmataceae > REEB421. The sequence goes on along the minus strand of JAGWVO010000366.1, from coordinate 2,298 downwards.
GACTTGAAGCGGGATTACCACCTGGAACTGCGGGGAACCGGGGCCGATGGCCTGTCTCTCCTGCGGGCGGACATGAAGGATTCGGCCGGCCGTGGGCCGCGGCGAGTGGACCTGCTGTTTGATCCTGAATCAGGGGTGATCCGGAGGATGGTTTTTGATGGCCTGCCCAGGGCCCGTGGCGGGCCGCGCAGCGTTGCCGTCGAACTGATCGGCCAGGGCGCCTTGCAAGATTCCTTTTTCAGTCACGAGGCCCACCACGGGCCCGGCCGGCCTGTTGAGGAGGAGGACTAATGATGGCATTCAGCGTCCATGGCTTGATGGCCTGGGGTATCAGGGTTCTTGTGGCCTTCGCGGCGTTCCTGCTTCCTGTGACCATGCTGGCGACGCAGCCACCGGGCCAAACCGGCGGCAAGGGGCCCGGCAAGGGAGGCAAGGGAAAGGGCGGACCGCCCGGCTTGATCAAGCCATCGATGGCCGACACCATCAAGGCGAACATTTACGCCGACAACTGGTTCATGATGTACATCAACGGCAAGCTGGCGGCCGTCGATTCCATCGACTTCATTCCCCACAATGTCGTTTCCGTCGACATCCTGCCTGAATACCCGATGTCCATCGCGATCATGGCCAAGGACAATGCCGATCCCAAGACAGGGCTTGAATACGGCGACCGCATCGGTGACGGCGGCTTCATCCTCAAGTTCGGCGACGGCACCGTGACCAACGCCAAGTGGAAGGCCAAGGCGTTCTTCACCGGTCCGCTCAACCATGACACCAAGGATCCCAAGGTCAGGCATGTCCCTATCCCGGAAAACTGGTGGGCCCCCGATTTCGATGACAGCTCCTGGGCCGTGGCCAAGGAGTACACCGAGGAACAGGTGAACCCCAAGGATCCTTATTTCAAGGCGGATTTCAAGGGCGCGTCCTTCATTTGGACGGGCGACATCGACCTCGACAACACCGTGATCTTCAGGCACCGGGTCGAGAAGGCCGACTGGAAGCCCCGCTGGAACACCAAGCCCAACCTGGACATCAGGGGCGCGCTGCCCTGGAGGCCGTGATGAGCCATCGAACCGTTGCCGCGCTGATGGCGCTGTTTCTGTCGGTTTCCGTGTCGTGGGCCCATCCGGGCCATGGCGATTCTGAGGATCTTCGCCTGTGGAAGGACGCCGAGGGCCTGTTCGAGATCGAGGCATCGTTTTCCCTTGAAAAGGACGGGAAGGCCCTGCTCATCAAGCATGATGGCGCGGCGGTTTGGATTCCCGTCGCGCGCCTGAGCGCCGCCGACCGTGAATGGATCCGCGCCAGGAAGGAAGAGATCGCGCGCATGAATGGCGATTCCGCCGCGATTGTTCGGGCCGGTGACGGACAATCCGTCACCGGCATGGTGGTCCTGGGAATGACGGGCCTTGTCGTTCTGGCCCTGGCTGGCAACGCGACACGCAAGCGTTGGTCGGTTGCCCCGTTCGCGGGTTCGGCCGCCGTTTTGTTGATGGCGGGGGCATGGGGCGTGGCCGCCTGGCTTCAGGATGCCCCTCCCGCGATCCAAAGGCATTTCGAGCCATTCAAGGACAAACTTAGATTCCGATCCGATGGCGACTGGTTCTATGTCGAATCCAATGGAATGCCCGACCATCCGATGATGGTGGGCATACGCGCCTGGCAGCAGCAGGTGCCCATCCCCCAGAACTACACAGGCGGAAACGCCTGGCAGATTCCCATCAAGCCTAGGATGGCCGATACCCCTGTCTCGGCCAAGTCGGCGCTCTTCAGGGGGGCCATCGCCCTTGCCGTCAATGGCGTTCCCATTTTCAACCCGATCAAGAACGACGGCAGGACCGACACCTTCACCGCCGGGGAACTCGACCAGTACGGCGGCCACTGCGGCAAGGGCGATGACTACCACTACCACATCGCGCCAATTCACCTGGAAAAGATCGTCGGGAAGGGCAAGCCGATCGGATACGCCCTCGATGGATTTCCCCTTTACGGCTATCTCGACCAGGGGGGCAACGAACCGAAGAACCTCGACGCGTTCAACGGTCGGATGGAACGGGATGGCTACAAGTATTACTCGACCAAGACCTATCCGTATGTGAACGGTGGGCTCAAGGGGGTTGTGACGGTGCGTGGCGACCAGGTCGACCCGCAACCCAGGGCCAATCCCATACGCCCGGAAGGCAGGCCGCTGCGCGGCGCAAAGATCACGGGATTCTCCAGGGATGATGAGAAAAGGACAGTCAAGGTTGTTTATGAACTTTCGGGCAAGGCCCATTCGGTCCAGTACACCGCCAAGGA
>JAGWVO010000365.1 GCA_018970845.1 Planctomycetota bacterium | reverse complement strand
CGGTTCGCCTCGAGGAAGGATACGAATTCGATCTTTCGAGAACCGACGAAGTCGAGATTTCCGTGATTTCCGGCATTCCAGCCTCGCGGGAAGAGGCCGTCGAAATGGCAAGGCGCAGGCGCTTGGAAGTGCGGCTGCTCATCATCGGTGTTGAGATCGCGAAATTGCAGGAAAGCCGCGACTTCCTGAAACTCCTTGGTGTCGGCAGCCTGCCCATCGGCCTTTCGTTCAAGAACACGACCATCCCCAACGGGGGCCCCGCGACGCTCGGACTGATCTTCGGAACGCTTTATGACATACCGGCCATCGACATAGGCCTTTGGTCAAACATCCGACGGGCCCGTCTCGAGGTCGCGCGCTCGCAATTGGACCTTGAAAAGGCGCTTCTCGAAGTCGAGGAGGACGCGGGAAACGCCTGGGACAGGCTGGCTCAGGCGACTCTCGAACATGAACAGAAACTCCGCGAGGAGAAATTGGCGGAGGAAACAAGGGAACGCGCCGGACGCCTGCTCCAGCAGAAGCAGGCGATCGACATCGATGTCCTGGCGGCGGATGTCGGACTAAGCCAGGCGGCAACCAACAGGTGGACAGCATGGTTCAACCTCCAATTGGCCAGGCTCGACCTGCTCCGGTCCACGGAATTGCTTCTTGACTACCTGAGAGACCGTGGCGTCGCTCCCCCAGCCAGACCTGTCCCGGCGAAGGAACCAGGAATGTGGGCGCGGTTGTGCGCCCGCATTGGAAGCTGCATGCCCGGAGGCCGATCGCCATGATCCGTCGAATGTTCGCGACCGTCTTCGCGGCAACCGCATGCCGATGCCTGGCAGCGCAAGGGACGCTCCCAACCCCACGCCAAATCCCCAGTACTTCCAAGGAACCCGCTCCTGTTGAGGAGGTTCTCCAGGCGGGAGCGCATGTTGTGCTTCGAATCAGGGAGGTGATTCCGCACGACGGGATCGCACCCGCGGAACGGATCCTCAACGGACAACCAGCCTTGAAGCCATCCGACCGCTTTATCGCCGAGGTCGAGGGGGCGCATCCGCCGCGCGGTGTGATCGGCGGAATGATCGAGGGCATCTCACCGCCAAGCCGCTTTGGCAAGGAAGGAAAACTGCGTCTCCTGCTTTCCCAGGTGGTGGAATCCCGCGATGGGCGTGTCAGGCCCTGGCAACTGACGGCGGGAACGGAGGGCCATCGCGAAAGGCACAGGCGGTTCCTGCTCAATTCGCTTTTATTGGCCGAAGGCATCGGTGTGGGGAGCAGTATCGCCTCGCAATTCACCTTCAGCAGCGCCAATCCGGGAATCATGGCCATAGGAGGGGGAGCAGGGTTGCTGATTGCCACGGCCGTCGCCGCCACAAGGCGCGGAACCGCCGCGCGGCTGGATCCCGGGGACAAGTTCGAGGTGACGGTGGGCGGAGCGAAGTGCAAGCCGCTTCCACCGGGCATGGAAATGACGATTTACCCCGCGCAAGAAAGGTCAAAACCATGATTCGCCTTCTTGTGCCATGCTTCATTCTTTTTTTGTCCGGTTGCATGAGGCAGATGCCGGCCGTCAAGCCCTCGGAAGCCTCGGCCGAACCTGTTTATCCCCGCTCAACGATCTCCGACCCGGAAACCAAGCGGGTGGCCGCGATCGTTAAGAACCTTTTCCTCGAACGCCAAACGCAAAAAGGGGAAAAGCTCTTCAGTTCTTGCGACATCCTTCCACCGGCAAGGTCGGTGCTGCCTTATGGTGTTGGACAATACGAGCAGCAACTCCGCCTACCCGTCATTGTCACCACCGCGACCGCATGGGATCGCCTTGATGGCCCGGGTCGAAGGTCAATCCTCGCCGATCTGCATGAATCCAGCATCAGATACATTTCCGAAGTTCCCGACCTTAAGGGCCCGAGCATCACGGTCGTGAATTCCAAGGGATGGCAAGTCGCCTGGCTCACCTCGCCTTCCACAGCCGATGGGATGTTTCTCGGTGATGAATGAGTCCGATTGGCCCAGCGCGTGGAAAACCACCGCCGTCATTTCAGCAATGACAGCGGTATGGATCACGACGGCCGGCCATACCATGAACTTCAGGGAGATGGAGGCGGCGCGGGGATGGATCGCCTCCGAGGGATATTCCCTCCACACCGCATATCTTCTTTCGCTTGTGCTGGGTTTGCTTTACGGATATTCGTCAGGTCCAAAATATGAACCGTTCAGCGCCACGGTTGCGGGACTGTTCCTTCTCGCGGCGGGTTCGCTGATTAACGGCACGCAACTCACGGCTCCACTCACACTGCTGGCGGCAAGTCGCGCCGCGGCCGGTTTTGGCGGCGGATTGGTTCTCGTGAAAGCCCCGGCCCTTCACGAGGCGGTAAGGGCCAACTCGTTCGCATGGGCTGGAATCGTCCTTCCGTCGGTGGCTCCGCTCATTGTCGCCGTGGCGACATTCCACTACGGATGGTCCAATTGGGAAGGAGCCTTCCTCTTCGAATTCGCTATGGCAACGGCGGGTCTTTGCCTGGTGATGGCGGCTGGCAAGCCTTTTCAACAAATCAGCCCCTTGGATCGAAAAATTACTTTTCCTTGGTGGATGCTTCCCCTCGCTGCCGCCATGGCGGCAGGCTGGTACGTGCTGCATTGGGGACAACTGGAGGGATGGATCGACAGCGCAAAAATCCAAATGGCCCTCTTGCTGTGCGCCCTGGGATCCGCCGCTTCGATCGGAATCGCTCCAGCCGGGCTGCCGGATTGGCGGAAAGTGGCGCCGCCAGCCGCGGTTTTAGTCGCCCTATTCGCGGGATTCACGCAGTATTTCAATGTGTCGGACATGGGTGTCTATGGAGGCCTTTTCGTCAATTTTGGAGTTTGGGAGCGAGCCTTGCTCGTTTGGCCAATTTCATGCGGCGCGGCCTTGGCCCTCGTGGTGGCCCGCTTTTGCCCAAACGCCGGCTGGTTTGCCATCACCGGACTTCTTCTCATAGCGGCCGGGATGGGACTCGCCCATGGAAGGACCATGGACTGGCCCTACTGGCGCATGCTGAATCAGGCGGAGTTCAACTGGTTTCCCGCCCCGCAAGTGAGAGAACTATGGATGCCGCGCTTCCTGATGGGGTTGGGCACGGGATTGGCATTCGTGGGTGCCCAGCGCATGGTTCCCGTCGATCCCGATGATGCCGCACGCGGCAGACACCTCCTGACGGTCGTCCAGATTTTCGGCGGGGCCCTTTCGATCGGGGCCCTATGCCTTTGCCTCACGCGCGGATACCAGAATCAGTATTCCTTTGTCTCTGAAAAAGGGTTCATTCAAGAGACGGCTATCCGCGAATACACTGGAATCGTCAGTCGCTCGCTCGCGGAGTCGGGCTTCCAGAATGCGAACCATGCCGCCGAAACCTTGGCGCATCGGGCGATCAGCTACGAGGCGAACAACCTCGTTTTCGCCAACCTCTACGGCTGGTTTGCGGCCTCAGCGGTGACAATGGCCGCCATCATGGCCTTCATTCCAGGCCGCAAAAAGGATTGCTCCTTTTCTCGCGGCCAACGGTCGTGACCGGACCATGGCCCGGATACACGAGGGTGTCATCCGGCAGTGTAAAAAGCTTGCCTCGAATTCCGCGGATCAGGAGGTCGTGGTCGCCACCGGGAAAATCCGTCCGTCCGATGCTGCCCCTGAACAGGACATCGCCTCCAAAGACCACGGTTTGGCCTCCTGGAAACCGCTGGACATACACCACATGCCCGGGTGAGTGTCCCGGTATGTCGAAAACCTCCAACTGGAATCCTGCTAT
>JAGWVO010000364.1 GCA_018970845.1 Planctomycetota bacterium | reverse complement strand
ATTGCTGGCTTCGGATTGATCGGCATGGGCCTAGGTCTTGCATACGGCCAAAACCCAATTCAATCGTCCCGCCAGATTCAGGGCCAATCCCCTTACCTTTTTGTCAGATTCGTGACACCCGAAGGATGGACCGCCTCCATCCCGACGGACAGGGATCAAGTTCTGGAATTAAGCAAGGATGTGATCGGTCTCCGGCCTGGATACGGATACCGGGTCAAGCTGACTTCACAACGCGGTATTTCGCTCTTTCCCACGGTTGAGGTTGTGGGAACCATCGTCATGCCCCCTGACCTGAAACCCGAGCGTCATGTCGCGGCTATTGGATGGTCGACCGAGGAACTCAACCAAGCTTACTCAGGGAGATTGCTAACTAAGCTGCTGTATGTTGAATATCCAGATAAGGCTATACCGAAAAACTCTATGCCCGAGACTCCTCCGGTTACCGAGGTCGAGCCAGGGGAAGATATCCTGCGCCAAGCCTTGGCCAAGGGGCGACCAGTTGCCCGGATTGTCACAGGTTCCCGTGCCATAGATGAGGAGGAGTTAACGAAATCGGCGGTCGCGGGAACAGTTTGGCGAGTTGAAAAGGAAAGCCCAAGGATGCCGTCTTCGCCACCATGGATTCCCCTCATTCAACCTCCATGGGACCCCGTTCTCGGCCCTCCCTGTCCCGAAACCGAGGTTGTCAAGGATGGCGGTGATCGTTTTCCCAGAACTGTAATCAGTGGCCAAGGACAAGCTGTTGGAGTCGATCCCGAGGATGCGGTGGCGGAGTTCACCCCGTCCAAGGGACCTCGACGCGTGGTGCCATCCAACCGCGTTTGCATTTACACACCTAGATTCTGTGTTCTTTCCCAGGTGGCGGGCCTTGGCCAAATGGACTTCCAGACCTATCCGGCAGCCACCAATGTCAGTCAGGGAATCAATGGGCTCAACTTCAAGCAGCCAAGCCTCGCGACCGTGACGGAAACGCGAATCAATGGTTTGAGAAGCCGCCAGCGTCCGGGAGGAATCGGCTTGACACAGTACGCCGGAAGGGTGCTCAAGCTTCAAGTCCTTCAAGCCCAAGACCTTGTTCAAACACCCAAGGCGAATGTGGTCGAGAGAGGCATCGAATCGGTCAATGATCGCATGCGACCTCAATCAACCGTCAACGAAGAACGCCTGCTCACCAAAACCGGAGCCATTGGAATTCGCCAGTTAATCTCAGAGACGAAGACATTGGCCCTGGCCGGAACTGAAAATGGCCCCAAGGTTGTCTCTGGCCAGCTCTCCCCCAAGGAAATCCTGACCGACTGCAAGGAGAGCTTGATTGTTATCGATCAGCCCATGGTTCTCCACAAATCGGCTGACAAGAATGTGGCCATACCTGGCGAAATCATCACTTTCACTCTTCGATTTTCCAACATGACAGGCAAGGACCTTCGTGATGTCGCAATCGTGGACAGTCTTTCTCCCCGACTCGAATTCGTGGAAGGCTCGTCCAGAAGCAACAAGGAGTCGATTTTCACCTTGCAGGAAAATGAGGCGGGTAGCCTGATCCTGCGATGGGAGGTTGGAACGCTTTCGGCGGGCGAAAGCGCGCTGGTTCGATTTCAGGCCAAGGTCAGGTGATTGAACGGCGAAAGGTCAGCCGTTCCCCTTCTTGTTGAGGAAAAGCACGGCACCCAATCCGATCACGGCCACGGCCATGCCTATCATCACATAGGTGTTGCTGAGAAGGTCCAGCATATTCCAATCTCCTTTTTGTTCCTGCCAACAGGTGAGGAACCCTTGAGTATCGGCGCAGACATGAGAATCGAATGCATGACTCGGTCACAACATATATGTCTAATTTGCCAAGTCAGCCTTGCCTAGTCCAGTATGGAATCCCAAGTCGTTGATCAGGCATGGATGCTTGTATTGCTCAGGCGCGCCCCTGGTGGCCGATAGTCTCTTCCTGTCCCACTCCATCCAATAGCCGGGCCTCAGGAACACAAGTTTCATGGGTCCGAGGCGTTGGCTGGATCGCTTCGACTCATATTCAACATTCAACTCAAGTAGCAATCTTTCCACGGATTCGACAAACATTTTGGCACGCGAGGCGGACTCCAATTCACCGGCCTCGACATGCAAGCCGTAGCAGGGCAACCGTTCATCCCAGATGGGGGCGACGGAGTAACTCGCCAGGCTAAGGTCCTGCAGGGCCAGGGCCCTCGCCACTGCCTGGGTTACATGATATTCCGACAATTTTTCCCCTGTCAAATTGCTGAAATAGGCCCCCTTGTTGAGAAACTCAAGCATCGGAGTCTTTCCAAAAAAGCCGGTGCAGCGGACGAGGTCGCGGATGTCATAACGATAAAGTCCGTAATCGGTCGTCAGCAGGATGAAGTAGGATTGGCCCGCTTCGAGTTCATGCGCCAGCAGGGTTCTGGGATTTTGGGAGCCCATTTCCCCTTCCGGCACGAATTCGAAAAAATGCGAAACGATGTCAAGGACTCCGGAGGGACTTGAATCGGCGACAGGAATGGTCATCCTGCCCTCGCTTGCGATCAATCCAACATCCCGGATGGGCATGGGTCCGAAATACTTCGGATATTGGCGCAGATACGCGCCCATGCTGCCACCGGTCCAATTACCAAGGAGCGTCCATTCGGGCCAATAATCCTTCGGGTAGAGCGTTCCTTCCTTCTTTCTCAGCAGTTCCAGTTCCCTGGCGCGATCCGGGTTGGGTTTGCCGGTCCGCGCCGAAACTTCCCGCCTGATATCCGCGGGAATATCGTGCCTGACCGAAAGACTGCCATCATGAATGTCCCTGATCAGCTCATCGGCGTGATCATTTCCAAATCTGGCCAGGTTGACAAGAGTTGATGGGTTGGCCGCCAAAACCATTCCAACCTGCCTTGGCATGCTCAATCTCATTGCCAAGTATTGCTTGGCGACGGGATCCTTGACTCGGCCCGCCGATCCAGGCACGGCGTAAACCCGCCTGATGATTGGATTCTGCATTGTCGCCGTCAGGCCTGTCACGGCGCCGCAGGGAATCCCCCCCTCAGTCAACTCCTCCCGCCAGTCGCCCGACATCTGGACGATCGGGGTCATGGGGATTTTCACATGGTCCTGAAAGGCGCGCAGCCCCCAAAGGTTCCATCCCCGGCGGTACGAAGTGAGGTAACTGGAATTCACCGGAATCAGTTTGCGCGTCGCCGTGGTTCCACTCGTCAACGCGAACATGTGGATTTTCTGGTCCGCCAAGAGAGCCCTGTAATCGCCCCGTCGCATCCTGTCGATGTAGGGAGACAGCCTCTCGTAACCGGAAATGGGAAGCGCCCGACGAAAGTCACCAAGGTTTCGAATGGAGGCGAATCCGTGGTCACGCCCGAAACCGGTGTCCTGATGCCTGCGGATGATCCGCATCAGGAGCTTACCCTGGATGCCCGCCGGATCCTCAACGGTTTTAAGAAATGAACGGAGCTTGCGCCTTACGGGAGGCGCGATAACGATGTCGAGCAATCTCCGGAGCAAGAATTTGCCGAATGATCCTGAACCGGAACTTGACATGGAGGCCTCAGCCTCCCCGCGCGCCGACCGGCATCGGGGAATGCGCCGCGGGAAGGTGATCGTCTAGGAAGGCAAGCACCCTGGCACGATATTCTTCGGGATGCTTGGCGTAGGCTTCGTTATGCCTTGCTCCTGGGGCCAACCAGAAATCATGGGTGGCGTATCCAGCCTGCGCCACAATATGATGAAGCCTCTCAGCCATCACCGGCCTGATGTAGCTGTCTTTCTCGCCAT
>JAGWVO010000363.1 GCA_018970845.1 Planctomycetota bacterium | reverse complement strand
ACTGCGGGCGGCTCGCGTCGCTGGTGATGCGCGGCTTCGAAGGCCCCATCTACACCACCCCCGCCAACAAGGACATCCTCGAGGTGCTGCTGTTCGACACGGCGCGCATCCGCGAGCAGGAGGCGATGCTCCGCGGACGGAAGGGCGGGGGCCGGCAGGGCGGGGGAAACCGCCGCGCCGTGCGCTTCGGAACCGCCGAGGCCTACCGCGCCATCGACCAGGTCGAAACGGTGCCGCTCAACCGCAAGGTCACCCTCGAAGGCGACATCCAATTGGAACTGTTCGAGGCCGGCCACATCCTCGGCGCCTCGATGCTGAACCTCGCGTGGACCGAACTCGGCCGGGACTGGCGCCTCACCTTCACCGGCGACCTCGGCCGGAGCGGCTTTCCCTTCCAGCATCCCCACGCCCCCCTGCCGCCAGCCGACATGCTTGTCTGCGAAAGCACCTACGGCGGGGAGACCCACGACACCGCCGATGTCATGGCCGCCAACATGGCCAAGGCCATCAGGCGCTCCGCCGACGAGGGCGGCAAGATCCTCATCCCGGCGTTCAGCCTCGGCAGGACCCAGCTCATCATCCATTACCTTCGCAAATGGATCCGCCAAGGGCTGATTCCCAACCTGCGAATCCATGTGGACAGCCCGCTGGGCCGCAAGCTGCACAAGACCTTCCTGCGCCACCCCGCCGAGTTCGCCGAACCCTACCGGGACGACCTCGAGGTCGATTGGCTCGAGGGCCGCGACGACGCCACCGACGTGTCCCTTTCAGACGGGGCGCGGATCATCGTCGCCTCGGGCGGCATGCTCGAGGGCGGCCGCATCCTGCACCACCTGCGCTTCCACATCGACGACCCGCGCGCCACCTTGCTGCTGGTCAGCTACCAGGCCCCCGGCACCCTGGGCGAGCAGATGCTCGAGAAAAACGACTCCATCCGCTTCAACGGCAGGCGCTGGAACAAGTGGATCGATGTCAAGCAGGTGCGCGGGTTCTCCGGCCACGCCGACCATGGCGACCTGCTGGCCGCGATCGGCCCGCTCGCGGGTTCGGTGGGCAAGGTCAGGCTTGTCCACGGGGAGCCCGAACGCGCCGGCGCGCTGGCCGGCGCCCTCAAGGCCCGCGGATTCCAGGATGTGACCATGCCCGAGATGCACGAGACCTCGGAACTGTCATGAGCCAGCCGGCATGGCCACCCCCGCCTCGCAGGCGCCTGTGGCTGATGCGCCATGGCAGCGTCGCCTATTTCGGCCCGGGAGCCAGCCAGTCGTTCGGCGAGGCCGTCCTCACCGACGAGGGGTGCCGCCAGGCCGACGCCGCCGGCGCCTTTCTCGCCTCCCGGCCCATCGACCATGTCATCACCAGCGGCCTGGCCCGGGCCGAGCAGACCGCCGTCAGGGTGAAGCCAGGCATCCGGGCCGGGGTGGACCCGCGCTGGCGGGAGATCGAGCCGGGCGATTGGAATCCAACCGGGGGCCCCGACCCATCGAGGCTGGGAGAGGTGCTGTCCATGCTGGGCCCGGGCCTCACGCCCGAAAGCCGGTTTTTCGGCGGGGAAACCTTTGGCAGCCTCCATGACCGCGTCGGCCGGGCCCTTTCCGACCTGCTTGCGGACACCGCGTGGACCGAGGCCCTCGTCGTGGCGCACAGCGTGGCGTTGCGCTCGGCGCTGCTTCACTGCCTCGGCGGCCCGCTCGATGGCATCTGCCGCATCGAACAGGACGCCGGTTGCCTCAACCTGGTGGAATCGGCGGCCGGTGGCCCGCCCCTCGTGAGGCTTGTCAATCACACCCCGCCCGATGCCGGCAAGCACCATCTCAGGCTTTCCAGCCTGGAGGAACTCGTCAGCCAGGCGCTGGAGCACCGTCCTCGCCCGAAAACACCGTGATGCAAGCCGATTCTTTGCTGTTTTTCCGCGATGGACCGCCCCTCGCCTACCGTTGATGCCCAGTTCCTTTGAGCGGGTCCGAGGTCCCGGTTATAATCGTTTCACGGCCAAGACCCGCCGGATTCCCACTTCTGCGAGTGGTGTTTTGGGCTTTCGACTTGGAACACCATGAGAACCATCCCCTTGAACGCCGACTCCGCCATGGAGACAACCGCCCAGGCATCGTTGCCAGCCGCGCGGAAAAGGGTGTTTTGGTTGTTTCTCGTCATCGTGGCCATGCACATCCTGCTGCCCCTGGCCTTCCTGCCATACACCTTCGCCTGGTGGGGCATCGCGGTGGTGCTGCTCGGGAATTTCATTTTCGGCTCGATCGGCATCAACCTCGGCTACCACAGGATGCTCACCCACTCCGCCGCGAAATTCCCGAGCCCTCTCGAAAGGCTCTGGGTCCTGCTTGGAGTGTGCAGCATGGAAGGGTCGCCCCTCTTCTGGGTATGCACCCACAGGATCCACCACCAGCACAGCGATGGCCGGGATGATCCGCACAGCCCCAGGTGGAGTTTCTTCTGGGGACATCTCGAGTGGATTTACACCGAGGATCCGCGCCGCCAAAGCCTCGAGACCTACTCACGCTATGTCCCGGACCTGATGGGCGACAAGTTCCTTCGCTGGCTTCATCGCGGCAACAAGTGGCTGGTGGTCTGGGCCTGCCATGTGGTCGCGCTCGCGGCCTTGGGTTACCTGGCGGGCTTTCTCCTCTTCAGCGATTCCGCCGACGCCATTCAATTCGGCACGCGCTGGCTTCTCTGGTCGGTCGTGGTCCGCACGGTGTATGTGTGGCACATCACCTGGCTGGTGAATTCAGCGGCCCACCGCTGGGGCTACCGGAACTACAAGACTGGCGACAACAGCACGAACAACTGGTTCGTCGCGCTGCTGACCAACGGGGAAGGCTGGCACAACAACCACCATGCGACGCCGAGGGCCTGTTCGCAAGGCCACCGCTGGTGGGAACTCGACCTCACCTACTCCTTCGTGCGCCTTCTCCAATGCGTCGGCCTCGCTTGGGATGTGGCGCCGGTGAAGGTTCCGGCCCACATTCGGGAAAAACGCGACCTTGAGAAACCGCAACTCACCGAGGTCGTTGCCCAGGACACAGCCTGAAACCATCCGCTGGTGGGACGCCGATCCAGGACCCGCGGACTCGCCTCGGATCAAAGCCATTCAAGTTCGTCTTCTTCGAATGTCGCCGTCCATTCGCGCCCACCGTCCGAAAACTCGACGACAAACCGGTCGGGATCACCGGGCGAGTCCACGACATCGATGACGACGCCAATGTCCCCGATTCGGGGATGGAACCGGTCATCCGCCGGTTCCCGGTCCTCGCGAGATGGGCCGGGCAAACGCCTGACCCTCACCCTTTCGGGGGCGTTTCCTCCAAATGCCAAATTCCCTTCAACGCGCATCAGGAACTGCGAGGCCCCGTCATCGCCCAAGGCCCGTTGGAACGACCCGGGTGCCGGCCCGCCGGGAAGGCGGTCCTCGGCAAGCCTGGCTTGCTTGAGGATCAATTCAAAAATGGCCGGGGTGGGAACATTGATGCCGGCGAGGTTGATGATGAAGTCGGTGCAACCCAGAGCGCGATTCGCAGGCGACATGAATCGCTTGACCGGCGAAAGGCGCGACCGGTATTCCTCGGGATTCCTCAGGACCAGGCAGATGAAATCGATGTTGTTGATCGAATGGACATAGGCGCCGGCAATCTCCGACCAAGGAATCATTCCGATGCCCAATGTCCGGTCATTGATTCCCTGCTCGTTGATGACAAGCCTTGGACGCGCATCGACCAGTTGCCAGGCGAAAACCAACACCCCCGCCCCGAAGAAAAGGATG
>JAGWVO010000362.1 GCA_018970845.1 Planctomycetota bacterium | reverse complement strand
GCGCGTGGCCTGGAAACCCGCCACGGGAAGCCGCACGGTTTGCCATGTCCCGGCACCAGTGTTGAATCGGGCGCGATGGGAAAAGGCCATTGGCGCCCCGAGGGTGTACAGGTTCAGCAGGTAATCCCGGCCATCGCCTTTGAGCGTCGCGACGATGACATCGCGGGGGCCCAGCGCCAGGTCGCCGGGAAGCAATCGCATCGAGGCGAATCCGCCGCCGTTGGCCAGCGACAGTTCACCCGAAAATACAAGGGCGCCGGATGGCCCGGCGCCGACCCGGGAGACGGATCTTCCGCCCATCACATCGTCGTTGACGACCTGCCACAACGACGCGGCATCAGGCTTCGAGAATTCCGCGATGGGCCGGATCACATCAGAACCCATCCCCGAAACGACGGGATCAATTCTTCTTCAGGTTCATCCGGCAGCCGGTCTCCGGCGGCACGGATTCGCCAACCTTGTCCACCGGATGGTTGAACAGGTATTTCCACACATCTTCATGGATGTACTTGCCCGCCGCGTCCTTGACAGCCGATCCGCCGGGAGTGACGGCGCCATGGGCCCTTTTCTCGTCGCCCTTCACATCGGCGTCGGTGACGAGCCTCCGGCTATCGCCATAGGGCGCGGGAACCTTGTCGACATTCACCACCGGCCCGAACTTGTTGAGACCCAACAGCAACCATGACCGGCAATAATGATCCCCCTTCCATCCGCCATCCAGCACATGGCTGAAACCGAAGAAACGGTTTCCCGGCGTCGCCGAGGGCAACCCCTGCCAGGTCTCGTGCTGGTCGCGCGGGCCGCACAGCATGACCACCCTGCCCACTTTCTGATGAATCGCGAAGCGCGCGGCCGTTGTGGAACCGTGCGAACTTCCGGCCATGGTGACCTTGTCCCAGAGAAGGTCGTCGCCGCCAGGGGCGATGAACTGCTCCCAATGCCCCGGCGGATTCGCCTTGGCGAGGCGCTTCACCAGTTGCAGGGCGCGCTCCTTCATGCCGTCGGGCTTGGGGATCACCACGAGGCTGGAATGATCTTCACCCGTGGCGGCCTCGAGGCGGATCTTGCCCAGGTGCATCGGGTCGGCGGGCGGAGGTTCCTTGCCGAAGGTGCCGAACCAGCCGTTGGCGTAATGCACCTGGATGGCGTGCAGTCCGTATCCGGCAAGCCGGTCGAACAACTGGCCATTGTGCCCCATCAGCCAGATCACCAAACGGCCCTGCGGCTTGACCCTGGTATCGACCGCGGCGTTTTCGAAGTCAACGGGCTTGCCGTCCTTCTCGAAGACGAATCCCAATTCGGGATGAGGCTTGGCGCGCGGATCGATCTCGCTGGCCCGGAACTTGAAGTCGTACCGGCGGGCATCACCCTTGCCCGAATCCTTGGCGTTTTTAGGGAGGGCATCCTGGGCCGATGCCGTGATAACCATGCCGATGAGCGCCGCCATGGCGATTGTCTTCGTGATCGGTTTCATGGGATGTTCCATGGGTGGGAAAAAGCCTGTCTGCCACATGCTCAACTCGTTGTATCATGGGCTCGCCCAATCGGCCCGGAAATCATCGCCATGCTCACTACCAACCGCCGCTCGTTCCTGAACTTGGCCGCGGTGTCGTTGCTGCCCGCCCCGGAAGGCGCCTCGCCAGTGGAGGCGCTCAAGGCTTTCCTTTTGGTATCGCCCGCCAGCAGGCCGCCTGTGGGCACGCAACCCTTCGCGGGCATGCCACTCACGAAGGCGCAGGCCGCCTCGGCGCGCGCCATGCTGGCCGCCGACCAGCTCGACCAATCCCGCGCCGCCGCCGCCGGGGAGCTGCCTGACAAGGGGGAGGCCACCATTCGCGCCGACGGGCAAGCCATGCGTTGCTCTTTCCGGGCCTTTGGCAAGGCGCCCCCGGCGGGGCACAGCCTGTGGATCTCGCTTCATGGCGGTGGCGGAGCGCCGGCGAAGGTGAACGACAGCCAGTGGGAAAACCAAAAACGGCTTTACACGCTTGAAGAAGGCGTTTATTGCGCCCCGCGTTCCCCCTACGACACCTGGGACCTGTGGCACAAGGGCGCCATCGACGCCCTGTTCGAGCGTCTCATCCTCGTGTCGCGCCTGGCCTATGGAATCGACCTGGACCGGGTGTACCTGATGGGCTACTCCGCCGGTGGCGACGGGGTGTACCAGGTGGCGCCGCGCCTGGCCGACCGATTCGCCGCCGCGGCGATGATGGCCGGCCACCCCAATGAAAGCCGCCCGGCGGGCCTGAGGAACCTGCCGTTCGTCCTGCAGGTGGGTGAACTCGACAAGGCCTATAACCGAAGCGCCATCGCCAAATCGTGGGGGGAAACGCTCGACAAGCTCCACAAGGACGATCCCGGCGGTTACCGGCACCTGGTGAAAATCCATGACGGCAAGGGGCATTGGATGGACAGGCAGGACAGGCTCGCCCTGCCGTGGATGGCACCGCTCCGGCGCGACCCCGCGCCCGACCGCGTGGTCTGGCGCCAGGACGATGTCACCCACCAGGCCTTTTACTGGTTGGCCGTGCCGGCGGGACAGGCGCGCGCCGGCCAGGAAATCTCGGTCTCCCGCAAGGGAAACTCGTTCACGGTGGAAAAGGCCGAAGGTGTCGAAGCGGTCATCATCCGCCTCGACGACCGCGTGGCGAACCTCGACAAGCCCATCAAGGTGGACCGCGGCGGCAAAACCCTGTTTGAGGGCAAGGCCGTCCGCGCGATCGCGACCATCGCCAAGACGCTTGAGGAACGGGAAGACCCCGCCCTGGCGTTCGATGCCGAGGTCAAGGTGGCTCTGGGTTGATGGAGCGTCCGGAAACCCGGAATTACTTCGCGCCCTCGGCGGCCCAGGCGACTCCTTGCGCGAGGAGTTTCTGGAACGGCTCGCCCTTCATCGCCGAGACATCGTGGCCGAGCACATTCTCCACCACGCGTCCCTTCCCATAGGTGGCGACCCACACCACCGGCTCATGCTTGCCCGAGTTCTTCGGGTCGATCTTGGAATCCGAGAACGCGGTGGCCAGCACGGTGCTTTCGGGGAACATCACCGAGTTCTGGTATAGCTCATCGGGGCCGTGCTTGAACTCGCTGACGCCGGCGGTCACGGGATGCTCCTTGCGCACGGTGACGGTGAACGCGTGGGCCTTGCCGTGGTTGCCTTGCTTGCGCCAACCGCCGGCGAGTGCCCGCTCATATTCCTTGTCGAGCGCGGTATCACTGGTGAAGGCCGAGGAGGCCCAGTGGTAGACATACAGGCCCTTGCCCTTGCTCACGGCGTCGAGGAACGCCTTCTTGTTGTCGTCCGACCAGACGCTGCCGGGGTTTTCCTTGGGCCCCTTGGGGGTGTTGCGGTAGTTCAGCACGAAGGCGTCGAACTTGGCCAGGTTGTCGGGCGTGAGGTCCTTGCCCGGTGTTTCAGTGATCGTCACCTCGTGCCCGGCCTTGGAGAGGATTTCCTTGATGAGGGGGGCGGTCTGCTTCCAGGCGTGAAACTCGTCGCCTGTGATGATGAGAACCTTGGCCGCCCGCGCGGGGGAAACCAGGGTGGCCACTGTCAGGGCCAGCGTCAACATGATGCGCGTCATGGGAAAGGGAATCCTTGGGAAACCGCGGGCAACTTCGCCCGCCGTATGACTCCATCGAACCATACCGGCGCCATGCGGGCAAGAAGCCCGACCGTTGCCCTTGGCGAGTGGTAAAACATTGGATGAATTGACCCGCCGCGCAACGCTGTCCGATAGTATTCATTGCTTGATGATTTCGGAGTCGCATCTTGGGCC
>JAGWVO010000361.1 GCA_018970845.1 Planctomycetota bacterium | reverse complement strand
CAAAGAACCTGATCCAGTTGCCATGGGCGATTTGTTCGATGTCGGCGGCGGAATAGCCCCGCGAATTGAGAATGGAGACAAGCTTCGGCAGATCGGCGATCGTCTCGAGGTCGCCGGGGCTTTGCTCGGCCCCGAAGCCGCCATCGAGGTCGGTGCCAAGTGCCGCATGGCGGCAGTTACCGGCGATCTGGCAGACATGGTCGATATGGTCGGCGACATGCCGCAGCGAAACGCCGGTCTCCTCCACGGTGGTTTTTCCGCGCACCCATCCGGGAACCAGCATCCAGGCATCGAAGGCCGCGCCAATCACCGCGCCGCGCTGGATGAGCCTGCGAATCTGGTCATCGGTCAGCTGGCGCTGGTCGGGAACCAAGGCCCTGCAGTTGTGGTGGCTGGCCAGCACCGGCCCGTCGTACTTTTCCAACGCCTCGTCGAATGCCTGGTCGGCCAGGTGCGTCACATCCAGCACCATTCCCACCCGGCGCATTTCGCTCAACAGCTCGGGGCCAAGGGGCATCAATCCTCCCGGTGTGGCGGTCCCATGCGAGTAGGTGCTGATGCCATAGTGGGCCGGACCCACCACGCGAAGGCCCCATCTCCACCACGATTCCACCTGGCGCGGATGAATGATCGGGTCGGCGCCCTCCATGGAAAGGATGAAACCCAACGGCGTTTCCGCCGTCGCCACCCCGCCATTCCATGCGCGAGCCATCTCGGCCAACTGGCCCTTCGTGGTGATGAGCCGAAGCCATCCTTCCGCCTGAAGGGCCTCGTAGTAAGCCAACTGGCCACGGGCGGAGCCGAAAGCGCCGGCCATGTCCTCGTACCTGTTGAAGCCCTGCACCTGAAATCCGGGAGCCTGATCGGAACGGTGCAACCTCGCCAGCAGGGTGGCGATGCCCAACCCGACACCGCCTCTCCTGAGGGCCGGATAGGAAACCGTGTTGGCACCCCTGGCCTTGCCCTTGAGGTTGAGCGCCTTTTCCCTCTCACGAATCGCGGCCACCTCGAGTTTCAGGTCGCGGTTCCAGTCCACCCCGTTCCAGGCAAGATCCAGGTGGGCATCGAAGAAAAGCATGGCAAGGCTCCATGGGGCAACTTGGGCTGGGCGGATCAGGGCCGGTCGGGTAAACTTTATATTCTGATTTGGTCAACCGGAGTTGTCATCATGCCCCGCAAGCGTCCTCTCAACAAGCAGCAACTGAAAGACCGCATGGCCAAGAAGGCCAAGCGCAAGGCCGGCAACAAAATCACCTTGGGCATCGACCCCAAGAAGATGAAGAAGGTCCTTGCCTAGACGATCGATATTGCCGCGACAAATCCTCCAACGAAGAAGGCCCGGATCACTCCGGGCCTTCTTCGTTGAATCAACCGGCAAAAAGCCGCCGCCCTCACCTCGACTCGGCCGTGATCGCCATCACCACGGGCGCGGAACCATCGGGACCTTTCACCAAGGTGATTCCCACCACCTTTTCAGCCTTCGAAGGAACCACGGTCAGGTAGCGGATCTGCTGGCCCCGCAACGCGAAGGCGAACTCGCTCTTGGGAACCTCGACGCGACGGATGTAGTCGGCGAAATGTTCGCCGTTCCTCAATTCGATGTCCTCGGATGATCCATCCTCGTACTTGAGGCGCACGATCATGGAAACCGACCCCTTGGGGGTCGCCGGATAACTCCAACCGCCAACGCCAGATAACAGGTGCAGCGCCCGCATGGGCATGTTGCAGGGAACCTGGACTTGCCTGGGCATCTTCGGGGCCTTGGTTCCGCTGGGGCCGTGAAGCATCACGGCGTTGGGAACCTTTCCTCCCATGGGATCGATCAACTGGAACGGCACCCCCTTGAACGACTTGGGCAACCAGTCCGGGAAGATAAGGCGCTCGACCTCGCCATCGTCGCCGAAGAACATGCCGCGGTCGGTGGCGATGGTGGCGGCCTTGTCGATGGGCAGGGGCACGAACCTGCCGCGCTTGGTGAGGAACTCAAGGAGGTCGCCCATGTCCTTCTCGGACATCTGCTTCTCGAAACCCTCGGGCATCACGGACTTGGAGGAAACCTGAAGTTCCTCGATGTCCTCACGGGGCAGCAGGAAGCGCTTGCCCTGGCTGTCCACGAGTTCAATGGATGTCCGAGTCTCGGAGGCCAGCAATCCGGCGAGCACCTTGCCATCGGCGGTGGTGACGGTGTGCAGCCTGAAGTTGCCTTCCACGCTGCGATTGGGGTCGAGGATGTGAATCAGGAGTTCTTCCTTGGGATGCGCGGCCATGCCGGTGAGGTCGGGGCCGACAAGTCCGCCTTCGCCGCCGTGGCGGTGGCAAACGGAGCAATGCTTCTTGTAGATGGCCTGCCCGGCGGTTGAGTCACCCGTCTCCCGGGCCAGCTTGCCATACTGCTCGACCACCTTGACGCGATCGGGACTCGGCAGCCCGCCGCCACGCGCGAGGAGCGTTTGGGCCAAGCGGGCGATCGGTCGGTTGGGATGCCCGGCCAGGGCCTGCTTCTGGTCCAGGGCCAGGTCGCTCCAGGATGCCTTTCCGGCCTCGATCGCCTGAAGGAGGGCGAGCGCCGATTCCGGACGCGAAACCAAGGCCTTGAGCGCCGCGGACCGCAGGCCGGGCGACCAGGAACCCAGCTTGGGGAGGAACATCTCGGCCGTGGACTTCGCCGACCCGGAAGCGACGGCATCCACGATCGCGACGGATACGGCGGGCGGCGTGCGCAGGCTGATAAGTTCGAGCAGTTCCGCGCGGCGCTTGGGATCATCGAGCACAAGGGCGCCGATCTGTCCCGCCGCCGCCACCCTGTCGGCATCGGCTGCCTTGTCGCTTGAAATCGTTTTCATCAGGCTCCCGGCCAAGGCGCCAAGCTTTCCGGCCAGGCTGCCGGATCCCCATCGGGAGGCCAGGCGCATCAACCCGGCCTGCCCACCCGAATCAAGCCTGTCGAACAGGGCCACGAGGGCCTTGTCGGCTTCGGCTCCAAGGGAAAGCTTTCCCGAACGAGGCCAACCCTTGTCCCATCCGGCCACCACCGTCGACGCGAGGTTTTCATCGGCCTTGGACAATCCTGAAACGAGGCTTTGCACGCCTTCCCTGCCATCCGAACGGGCCTGGTGCTCGGCGACGATTCCAACGATCCGGAGCACGGCCGGCGCATGCTTTCCGGATGACAAGAGCGCGGGAAACGCTTCGGCTTCATGGCGGGCCAAGGCGCAGGCGAGCGCGTCGGAAATCCACCTGTCCGAATGGTTGGGTTCATGATCCAGGGCGCGGATGACAGCGGCGCCGACACCGCCACCGGCGGGCATTTCAGCCATGGCCAGAACCGCCTCCAGACGGACTTGGGCATCGGGATCTGTCATGGCGCCCGACTTCGCCAGCGCGTCGCGCCCCTTGGCGTCGCGGGGCATGGTGGAAAGGGCGGCGCGGCGAACCCCCGCGCTCGCGTGTCCCAGCGCGGCGATGGCGGCCTCGGCCGCGCGGGCATCGGCGCTGCTGGAACCCAGGCCATGGAGGGTCCACAGGGCGTGCATCGCCGCGGGAGCCAGGCCAATCGAGTCGGTCTTGGCGTTCTTGAGAAGGTCCAAAAGAGCAGGCACCACATCCGTCTTGCCGCGCTCCACGATCAACCGCTGGGCATGGCGGCGCCAGAAGAAATTGTCGTTCGCGAGGGCCTTCACCAGGGAAGCCGGGTCGGCGGGATCCAGCGACACAAGGGGAGGTTCGGCCGATCCCTTCGGCACCATCCGGTAGATGCGGCCATGCTTCTTGTCGCGAAGGGGGGT
>JAGWVO010000360.1 GCA_018970845.1 Planctomycetota bacterium | reverse complement strand
GTGGGCGCCATCAGGGTGCCCGCGATCAGCCGCCGCAAGGACGCGCCCGAGCTGCTGGAGGCGGCCCGATTGCTCGAGCAGTCGAAATGCGTGCTGGTCTTCCCCGAAGGAACCCTGAGAAAGTGCCCTGAGCCGGTGATGCGCCGCTTCGGAAGGGGCATCGTGAAATTGCTTGCGGAACATCCGCGCACTTGGGTGGTGCCGGTCTGGATCGAGGGTGCCTGGGGAAGTTACTTTTCCGAGGCGGGCGGCCGCCCGATGACGGGCAAGCCCATGGACTTCTGGCGGCCGATCCGCATCGGCATCGGGGAACCTCGAAGGATCGACCCGGCGCTTTTGGAAAATCACCTGAAGGCTCGCGCGGCGCTGCAGCAGGCGGTCTATGATTGCCGCGGCATCCTGGGACTGGATGTGCCCCTTGCCCCGGCGGTTTTCGAGAATCAGGCCGAGGACCCCGCCTGACGATTCCACTGCTCCATCACCTGCCCGGGTGTTGCTGTTCCGGTGACGCCGACCTGCCTCACCGTGATCGAAGCGACAAGGCATCCGAAAGCCGCGGCCTCGGCGGGTGTCGCCCCCGCCGCCCGGGCCAGCAGCACGCCGGCCGAGGTGCTGTCCCCGGCGCCCACCGGGTCCACCGGTCCTTCCACGCGGAAAGCGGGCACGGCCACCGGGGCCGACCCGGGTTCGGCCACCACCATGCCATCCTCGCCAACCGTCAAATACACCGTTCGCCCCATCACCCCGGCCAAGGCCATGGCCATCGGGCCCACATCCATAGGCACCTTGAGGCCCAACCGGCCGAGGGCGGCGCGGCACTCGGCCCTGTTGGGCTTCAGCGACGGTCCCCTCAGGAGGTGGGCCGATTCCCTGCTGTCGGCAAGGATGAACTTTCCAGGCAACGCCGCCGACCATCGGAAAACATGAGCCCGCATTGCCGCCGTTATCACGCCGCAATCGGCCTCGCTCACTTGGTCGAGCACGAGCAGCGCGTCAAGCCCGTCCAAGGCCGCTTCGACTTTTCCCGCGATCGCCTCGATGACCTCCATGGGAGTCGGCACGCGATTCTTGATGTCGAGTCGATGGTCCTCCACGGAACGGCCATCCCGATGATTGTGCATCGGCTTGGTGTAAGTCGGTGTTCGCCGGGCGGGGCAAGTGACAAGCCCGGACATTTCAACGCCCGGCGTGGCGCGAAGCGCTTGCCCCAACTCATGCCCCTCCCCGTCGTCTCCCGTGAAGGCGAACGGAATGATTCTCCCCACACCAAGGGCGCTCAGGTTGGCCACCACCGTTCCGGCGGCTCCCGGGTGGGAGCGGACCTTGGTCACCTGGAAGGCCGTCAGGCCCGTCTCTACGGAAGGCTCATCCAGCGAGCGGTCCACCTCGAGATACCGATCAAGAAACATGTCCCCAAGGATTCCGATGGAAACCCCGGGAGCCGATTCGAGAACCCGATTCACAAGGCCATTCGAAAGCATGGTGGTCAGCCTTTCGCGGCGGCTTCGAAGGCATGGCGCAAATGGGGCACGGTATCCCGGTGGTCGCCCTGCACATAATGGCTCTCACCCCCATCGGCAACGGTCCGAACCAGGATGGTTTTCCATGGCCTGTAGTAATACCTCGGATCGGATTTAGGCGCCTGGGCCTTCCAGTCGCCGCCCAAGGCGAGCAGGTCGAAGACTCCCGTCGTGAAACGGCTGATCGACTTTCCTTCCTGATGCGCCACATTCCTGGCCATGGCAAGGGCCTTGAGGTACACCTCGGGGCCCATGACCGCGCTGCCAAGGCTCATCAAGACCCCTCCCTCGAGGGATCGCGCTTGTTCGGCAAAAACAAGGAAATCGCGATGGCTCGCCCCGCCAATCGCCGCCCCGTCGCAATTGGGATGTTCGTGGATGATGTCGTAACCGATGCCGGCATGCACGGTGACGGGGATGCGCCTCCTGTAGGCCTGAGCCAACAATGAAATGTCCTTGTGGGGGAAATCACCCTCGAGGATCGCCTTTCCAAGCGATTCGCCGATTCCCATGCCTTGCCGCCATCCGCGCGCGATCTCGTCGTTGATGCGACCCGTCTCCCGCCAAAGCCCGAATTCGCCCGTCGAGATATATCGCGCCACGCTTTCGGTGCTCGCCCCGATCAAGGCGAATTCCCAGTCGTGGATCGGCCCGGCGCCATTGAGGGCGATGAGCGAGACCGCGCCCATGTCCATGAGGCTGATCAGGTGGCGGACAACCCCGGCGCGCAGGACATGCGCGCCCATCATCCAGATGCGGGCCGCGCCGGCATCCCGCGCCGAAACCAACCGGCCGGCAAGCCTGCCAATCGCCGGGTCCGGGGCCGCTTTGGGAGTATGTTCGACGGGCAGCAGGCAGGTCAGGTCGAGATCATGGACACGATCGGCCAGCGGTTTGATCTTGAGCCTCGATCGGTCGAATTCCGGATATGGCATGCGAGATCCTTGCGCGTGGCGGGCCGTCATGTTAGACCATTTTAACTGCTATTTCATAGGGTATTGGAACACTGATTCCTAATTCCGCGTCCAAACCCACGGCGCCCGGCACCCCAAGATCAGCAACCCACGGATTCCAACCATGACACAACCCAGCAATCCGGTCGAGGCACTGGCGGCTCTCGGCGCCAAATGCAAGCGCCTCAGGGAAGAAATCGGCAAGGTTGTCATTGGGCAGGACTTCGTCATCGAGCAACTGCTCTGGGCGCTGCTGTCGCGTGGCCATGCCCTGCTTGTCGGGGTGCCTGGCCTGGCCAAGACCCTGATGGTGTCCACCCTTTCCAAGGCGTTGCACCTCTCCTACAAGCGCATTCAGTTCACCCCGGACCTCATGCCGACCGACATCACCGGCAGCGAGGTCATCCAGGACGACCCGATCACCCGGCAGCGGGCCTTCAAGTTCTCCCCCGGCCCGATCTTCGCCAACATGCTGCTTGCCGATGAAATCAACCGAACCCCGCCCAAGACCCAGGCCGCCCTTCTTGAAGCCATGCAGGAACGCAAGGTCACCATCGGAGGCGTGGACCACGCCCTTCCCAATCCTTTCTTCGTGCTGGCCACCCAGAACCCGATCGAGCAGGAAGGCACCTATCCCCTTCCCGAGGCGCAACTCGACCGCTTCCTCGTCTATGTGAAGGTTGATTACCCCTCCGAGCAGGAGGAAAATGAGATCATGGTCCGTTCAGGCCGCAAGCCTCCCGAGATCCAGGCGACCCTCGACGGCGCCGACCTCGAAAGCCTTCAGGAACTCACCCGCGAGGTGACGGTGGCTCCCGCCGTGACGGAACTGGCCCGACGGCTCGTGCGCATGTCCCGCCCCAACACGCCGGAAGCCGCGCCCTTCGCGTCTCGATTGATCCAGTGGGGCGCCGGCCCCAGGGCGGGTGCCGGCCTCTTGGCCGCGGCCCGCGCCCGCGCCGCCATCTCGGGCCGGTTCCATGTCACCCCCAAGGACATCGAGGCGGTCGCCGCCCCCGTTTTGCGGCACAGGGTCATCCCCAGCTACATCGCGCAGGGTGACGGAATCGATTCCGACAAGATCGTCGCCCAACTGCTTGCGGCGGCCAAGCAGGCCACCCCCGCCGCCGCCAACGCGAACTGAGCCAGCACATGCTCGACCCGGAACTGCTCGCCCGCGTCCGAGCCTTGGGAATCAAGGCCCGCACCATCGTCGACGGTCCCCGGGTGGGCGAACTCGCCAGTCCGCGAAAGGGATCGTCCGTCGAGTTCGCCCAGCACAGGGAATATGTGCCGGGCGATGACATCCGCCACATCGACT
>JAGWVO010000359.1 GCA_018970845.1 Planctomycetota bacterium | reverse complement strand
GTCCCAACCAGTGAGGGCCTGCACCAGACGCAAGGCATCATCCTCGAAAACCATCATCCCTTCGGTTCCGGGCAGGACGCGCCTGAACAGTTCCGGCAAACGCTCGGACGGTTCAAGGCCCCGGCGGCGACGCACAAACCTTTCCTTGGCGCCTATCCCGGATGCGGCGGGACGGACCAACGCCAGCGACTCCACCACATCGTCGACACCTCGGGGGCGCATCTGGACGAGCAGGTGACGCATCGCGGGGGATTCGAGTTGCACCACCCCCATGGTTTCGCCTCGCCGGATCAGTCCAAGCGTTGCCGGATCGTCCTCGGGAACAATCGCTTCCAACATGCCGCCACCGCCCAGGATTTTTCCGGACTCATCAAGGGCTCCAAGCGCACGGTTTCCCAGAAGGTCGATCTTCACCAACCCGACGCGTTCAACCCCGTCCTTGTCGAACTGGGTCGCCAACCCGCCGGTTTCCGACCATTCAAGCGGCGAATGCCCCTCCACCGGCCCCGCGGCAATCACAATGCCCCCGGGATGAAGCGACAGGTGCCGCGGTTGGCCGACCAGCAACCGGGCATCGGCAACCAGCCTGGGCCATCGGGAGGCCTCGAGTGGAAAGTTGGCCGGCCGGGCCGGGCCATCTCCGGCCGCTTCGATCGCCTCGGCGGCGCGTTCATCCATGCCCGCGGGCAATGCGGCAATCTGCCCGTCGGACAACCCGTGCAGCTTGCATGATTCCCGGAAAGCGGACCTGCCATGCAGCACCTGATACGAGGAAATGCGAACACAGTGGCCAGGCAGGTGCCTGCGGATGGCCCACTCGATCGCCTCATCGCGCACTTTCCAGTCGAAATCGAGGTCGATGTCGGGCAAGTCAGCGCGGCCTGGATGCAGGAAGCGGGCCAGCGGCAGGTCGAATCGCAGCGGATCCACATCCGTGATGCCCAACAGATGGCAGACAAGCGAGTTGCCCGCGCTGCCTCGCAAGGCCAGGGTGTGGCCCCTGCCCCGGGCGTGGCGGGCAATGGAGCGGACGATCAGGAAGTACCCTTCAAGACCTGTTTCACCGATGATCGAAAGCTCCCGCTCCATGCGGGCTCGGGCTTCCGGCCGCCCGGTCATTCCCCTCGCCTCCATTCCGCGTTCGCAAGCCCGCCGCAGAAGCAAAGCGCCGGGAACGCCAAAGGGAACGCGCGGCCGCGGCATGACAACCCGGCGCGGCACGATATCGTCGGCGATCGCATCGGCAAGCAACCGCAAGTTGGCCACGGCAAACGGAATGTCCCGGAAGCGATACGCCAACTCCTCCGAACCGAGGATCGTATGCCGGGCGGACCAGCGGCCCGACTCGACCTGGTCGATCATTCGCCCGGTCGAGACCGCTTCAAGAAGCCGATGGCGATGCGCGTCCCGCTCCCCAAACAACACCCCGCCGGTGCCGGCCACGACAGGCACACCCAACCGGTCGGCAGCAACCAACAGGCGGGTTTCCTCGCCAGGTGAAACACCGCGGGGAACCGGACGGACCACATGGGCCCAAACACGACCAGGCATCAGGGGGGCCAGGCGCCCGAGCCAGTCGGCGCGGGGAACCAGGGCATGGATTCCGTCATGGCAAGCGGCGATGGCGGCGCAAGGATCGGCGATCGATTCGCCGGGAGCGCGGCCGCCAAGGCGCATCCGGCCCACAAGCCGGCACAAGGTCGCCCAACCCGATGGCTCGCCGGCAAGAGCCACCAGGCGCATTTCGTCCCGCGCCAAAGTGGCGCCGACCACGGAACGGATACCCTCGGCGGCCGCAGCATCGACGAATTCGATCACCCCGCAGAGACTGTTGGTGTCGGTGAGTGCCAGAACCCGCGTGCCACGGCGGCGCGCCGCATGGACGAGGCAAGAAGGTGACGCCACCCCCTCAAGCCACGACCACCAGCTGTGTGATTGAAGACAAATCGGCATGGAGCGATTCCGGCAAGCTATAGTGTTATTTTGTACACCATACTTGTCGACTGCCGCAACCCCGACCTTCAATACAATGCGCTCGAAGCCAAACCGGGGATCCAGCCATGCGCCATCACGACGCCATCATCATCGGAGGTGGCCACAACGGCCTGGTGACCGCGGCCTACCTTGCGCGGGCCGGCAAAAGAGTGCTGGTCTTGGAAAGGCGCCACCTGGTTGGCGGCGCCTGCGTCACGGAAACGGATGTGTTCGAAGGGTTCCGGGTTTCCACGGCCGCGTATGTCAACAGCCTCTTCCGCAAGGAAATCATCAGGGACCTCGACCTGCCCAAACACGGGTTCCGAATGCTGGAACGAAACCCGTCATCGTTCACACCCCTGCCCGACGGACGACACCTTTTCCTGGGTCCGGATGCTCGCCAAAACCTTGAGGAAATCGGCAAATTCTCGAAAAAGGACGCGGAAGCCTACCCGAAGTACGAGGCCATGCTGGAACGGGTGGCCCTGGCCCTGGAACCGTTGCTGACGACAAGGCCGCCCAATCTGCTGCGACCATCGCTGGGCGACCTGTGGCGGGCTTGGAAAATCGCGGCGCCATTCCAGAAACTTGGAACCGACGGGATGGCCGAGGCGGTGGAAATGCTGACCGGTCCCGCCCGGGTGATCCTCGACCGCTGGTTCGAGTCGGAAGTTCTCAAGGGAACCTTGGCGACCGATGCCGTGATCGGGGCGATGGCGGCCCCGAGCATGCCGGGAACGGCCTATGTCCTTTTCCATCATGTGATGGGGGAAACCAATGGGAAGAGAGGGGTCTGGGGATATGTCCAAGGCGGAATGGGATCGCTGAGCGAGGCGATCGCGTCCTCCGCCAAGGCTCACGGCGCGGAAATCAGGGTGAACGCGCGGGTGAAAGCCATCATCGTGAAAAAGGGTCGGGTGGCTGGCGTGGCCCTGGAAGACGGCACCGAACATCTGGCTCCCATCGTGGCCAGCAACGCCGATCCCCATGTGACTTTTGAAAAACTCATGGCGCCTTCGGATCTTCCGGCCGACTTCCTTGAGGCGATCCGGAGAATCCGGTACGACAGCGCTTCCCTCAAGATGAATCTGGCCCTTTCAGAACTGCCGGATTTCAGCGCCTTGCCCGGATTGGCGGCTGGCCCGCAACACCGGGGAACCATCCATATTTGTCCCGATCAGGACAGCATTGAACGCGCTTATGACGACGCCAAGTACGGGAAACCCTCGGCGGAACCGATTCTCGAATGCACCATCCCCTCGGTTGTGGATGATTCACTGGCCCCCAAGGGCCGTCATGTCATGTCGATGTTCATCCAATACGCGCCTTACAAGCTTGCCCAAGGCACATGGGAGGAAATGCGCGAGCCGTTCGCCGACCGCTGCCTCGACCTCCTCGGCCGCTACGCTCCCAATATCCGCAAGGCGGTCATAGGAAGGCAGGTCCTCACCCCGGTAGACATGGAGCGAATATACGGCCTCACCGGAGGCAATATTTTCCATGGTTCCATGCACCTCAACCAGTTGTTCCCCATGCGCCCCGCACCCGGTTGGGCCAGTTACCGAATGCCGGTGAAGGGCCTGTACCTGTGCGGTTCGGGAAGCCACCCGGGCGGCGGAGTCATCGGCGCGGCGGGTTGGAACGCGGCGAGGGAAATCCTGGGTACCTGGTGAGTCTTCCAAGAAACGACGGAGTGAACCGTGATCCCACCTACCATCATTTGCCTTCGGGGTGGACGAGTCATCGACCCCGCCTCGCGCATCGACCGGATCGCCGACCTGTGGATCAAGGGTGACAGGATTCTCGGCATTGACGAGGCTGGACAG
>JAGWVO010000358.1 GCA_018970845.1 Planctomycetota bacterium | reverse complement strand
ATCGAACCTTGCTTGTTCTTCACCTTGATATGGCGAAAATCATCGATCCTGGAGCGGAACTGGGAGTCGGCCATCACATTGACCTGCCAGGAGCGTCCGAACTCATTGAAATTGTTGACATAGTAGGAGCCAAAGAAAGCCTGCAACGAATTGAACAGATCCCCGATCGACACACCCATCGCCATGCACTTGTCCCTGTCGATGTCGAGATAAAGCCAAGGGGTGTAAGCCCTTGAGCTGGTGAACAACCCCGTGAGGCCTTCCGTCTTGTTGCCCGCCGCCACGACCCTGTCACTGGCCCCTTGGAGCGCGCTGATACCAAGCGGGCCCCTGTCTTCAATCATCACCTTGAATCCACCGGCGTTACCAAGGCCATCGACGGCGGGCGGCCCGAAAACGCCTATCGAGGCATCGCGGACCTTGAGACGGGCCTTGGCCCTCAATTCGTCCGCGACCATGTCGCTCGATTTCCCTTTCCGTTCCTCGAAAGGCTTGAGAATCAGGTTCATCGATCCGTAGTTGGGAGAGTTGGCTCCAAGGAGCAACGATTGCCCTGAAACGGTCACGCCATGGTCGACGCCTTCAATTTCCTTGGCCAGGTCAAGGAGTTGGGCCATCACCTCCTGGGTTCGCTGAACGCTTGCAGAATCGGGTAGCTGAACATTGACAAGAAGGTAGCCCTTGTCCTGCTGGGGAATGAAACCGGCGGGAGTGTTGGCAAATCCCCACCAGGTGGCGTATAGAAGTCCGCCATACACGATCAGCACGAGCAGCGTGAGCCTGAGGGAAAGGCCGACGATCCTCGTGTAGATGGTTGTCCCGATGTCAAAAAACCCATTGAAGAGCCTGAAGAACCATCCCAGCGAAAAATCCAGCAATCTGGCGGGGATGTCTTTCTTGGCCCCATGGGGTTGGAGGAGGATGGAGGCCAGGGCCGGGGAAAGCGTCAATGAATTGAAGGCCGAAATAACGGTTGAAACGGCGATGGTGATCGCGAACTGCCTGAAGAACTGTCCAGTGATTCCGGTGATGAACGCGCACGGAACGAAAACGGCGCACAAGACGAGCGCCACGGCGATCACGGGCCCCGTGACCTCTTCCATCGCCTTTCTTGTCGCGTCTCGCGGAGACAATCCCTCGGCAAGCCACCTTTCGACATTTTCCACCACGACGATCGCGTCATCCACGACGATGCCGATCGCCAGGACAAGGCCGAAAAGCGAAAGGTTGTTGAGGCTGAAGCCCAGCGCGCTCATCACGGCGAAGGTGCCGATCACGGCGACGGGCACGGCAATCAGGGGAATGATCGTCGCCCGCCAGTTTTGCAGGAAGAGAAGGACCACGATCGCGACAAGGACGATCGCGTCGCGAAGGGTCTTGAAAACCTCGATGATCGACTCCTTGATGAAGGGAGTCGTGTCGTAAACGATCCGGTAATTGATTCCTGGGGGAAACTTCCTGCCCAACTCGGCCATCTTGGCATAAACTCCCTCCGCGGTTTGCAGGGCGTTGGATCCGGGTAGCTGGAAAAGCGACAAGGCTACCGATGACTGGCCGTCAAGCGTGCAGGTCTGGTCGTATTGCTGCGCGCCCAGCTCAACCCTCGCCAGGTCGCGAAGGCGGACCACGGCCGGAACCTGGCTGGACTGGTTTCCGGAATCGGCGCCGACCTTGATGATGACATCCCCGAACTGCTCGGGTTGCACCAGCCTGCCAAGCGTGTTGATGATCAACTGATATTGCTGGCCGTTGGGAACCGGCTCCTGCCCGATCGATCCAGCGGCGACCTGCACATTCTGCTCATTGAGGGCCTGGACGACCATGTCGCTTGTCACCCCAAGCAGCGACATCTTGTCCGGGTTCAGCCAAGCCCTCATGGAATAATCGCGCTCGCCAAGAAAGGTCACGTTCGCGATTCCGGGAAGCCTGAGCAATTCATCACGAATCTGTATTGTCGCATAATTGCTCAATTCGATGCTGTCGCGCTTCGGCTTGCCTGTCTTCTCGTCGATGTCGGACACAAGGTTGACGATCATCATCGTGCTGGGGGATATCTTCTTGACGGCGACTCCCTGCCTCTGGACCAGGTCAGGCACAACGGGCAACCCGAGGGAGACCCGGTTCTGGACGAGCACTTGGGCCATGTTCGCGTCCATGCCAGCCTTGAATGTCACGAGCAAGGTGTAATTCCCGTCGTTTGTGCACTGCGATGACATGTAAAGCGCGTTTTCCACCCCTGAAACCTGCTGTTCAATGGGTGCCGCGACCGTGTCCAGGACGGTTTGGGCGTTCGCGCCCGGATACGATGCCGTGACCAGCACCGTCGGCGGGGTGATATCCGGATACTGCGCGATGGGAAGCGAGGGAATCGCCACCAAACCCGCGATGGTGATGAGAATCGAAAGCACGGAGGCAAAGATTGGCCTGTCGATGAAGAAAAACGAGATCATGGCTGCTTTTCTCCATGTGCCGAACCGGCTGATTCGCCAACTGCTCCCCGCTTCCTTGAAACAGCGCGATGCGCGACCACGGAAAGCCCGAGCGTCGCGAAGGCCAGCAGGATTCTCATGAAACTTCCAATGCTTGCCGCGACGGGCCCCTTGAAACCGGGCAGCGAACCCATCGCCTGGATGACGCGGAAGAATACGGGAGTGAACATGAGGCCGAACAGCGTGACTCCAATCATGCCGCTGAACACGGCGACGCCGAGGGCTTTTCGCATTTCGGCTCCAGCTCCCGTCGCTATCACCAGCGGCAAAACCCCGAAGATGAACGCCAGGGATGTCATGAGGATGGGCCGCAACCTCAGCCGGCATGCCTCGATCGTGGCCTCCGAAAGGCCCCTCCCCTCGTCGGATAACTGCTTGGCGAATTCAACAATCAAAATCGCGTTTTTGCTGGAAAGACCGACCAGCACCACCAGGCCAATCTGCGTGAAGATATTGATATCCATCCGCTCGATGGCCACCCCGACCAAGGCCGAAAGCAGGCAAAGCGGAACCACGAGGATCACGGCGAGCGGTAGTGTCCAGCTTTCGTAAAGGGCCGCAAGGACCAGGAAAACGAAAACGATCGAAAGCGGGAAAACAATCTTGTTTCGCCAGTCGCCGGCCTCCATCCTTTGCAGCAGGCTGAGTTCCGTCCATTCAGTCTGCATGGTCCTGGGCAGGGTCTTGGCGGCGGTCTCGTCAATCACGGTCATGGCCTGGGTGGAACTCAGGATCCAAGGCAAGGCGATTCCATTCACCGGGGCGGCGCGAAACAGGTTGTAGCGCATGACCATTCCCGGCCCCGTCGTGTCGTTCATCGTGACCATCGAACCCATCGGAACCATTCTTCCGGCGCTATTGCGCACCTGAACCAGGTTCACATCGGGAACCCGGTTCCGAAAAGGCAGGTCGGCCATGATGTTCACCTGCCAGTAGCGCCCAAAGGCGTTGAAATTGTTGATGTAAACCGAGCCTATGCAGGTTTGCAGGGCGGCGTTAAGGTCTCCGATCGCCACGAGGAGAGCCCGGGCCTTGGCCCTGTCGATGTCGGCGAAAAGTTGCGGGGCGCCGGCGCTGTACATGCTGAATAGCCCAAATATGCCGGATATCTGCTTGCCCTCGCTGATGAACCTTTGGGTTTGGCGGTCCAGTTCGGTGGCGCCGGAATCGGAGCGGTCCTCCACCATGGTCTTGAATCCACCTGCCGTTCCAAGGCCGGGAACCGGTGGAGCGCCGAAAACGATGATCGCCGCGTCACTCACCTCCTTCTTCATGGCCTGTCGCAAACTGGCCATGATCGCATTCCCGACACGCTTCGGGTCCCTGCGCTTTTCA
>JAGWVO010000357.1 GCA_018970845.1 Planctomycetota bacterium | reverse complement strand
TTTTAATGCGCAATTCTTGGCATTTGCGTGCCAAATGATCAACCGAGGATTGGATGGCATCAAGAGCCTCAATTTCTTCTTTTAAACCCAATCTGGATCCATTGAGAAGTATTGAGTGTTCCTCACATTCACGGACCAATTCCTCAAGTTTTTTGTTTTCATTTTCAAGATTCGCCGTTGCTCCAGATTTCCTGCTAACCAATGCATTGATTTGAATCTTGATTTGCTTAACGGATTCCTGGGCTTTGGATAATTCAAGTTCAGCACGTGACCGACGCTCAATAATGGCAGAGTGAGCCTCAGCCGTCTTCGAGACTAATAATCTTTCGATGCCGGTTTTTTCTTCTAACTTCTTGATCTCAATTTCGTTTTTTTCTGAGTCAGCAACAACGTCTTGAATTTCAGAACGGATCATGTCCAGTTCTTTTTTTTCATGTTCGACAGCAGATTTTGCAGCAAGCAATCGTCCAAGCGCCCTTATCATCCTTTGAAATGTCCGGGCCTGATCATTTGCGCTTGTTTCCAGCGTGAGATAATCACGCTGGATTTGTTGATAAGCCAATGCCAAATCTTGCGACATTAAAGCCCTGTTTTTTTCCGCGTCTTTAAAATTCATCTCATCGTTTGCAGCGTTTGTCTGAAGGATGGCTATGTCAGTTCCGATATGCCCAATGCCTTCGAAATTAGATGCGGGCTCCAAAGCATCGATTTTCGCATTCAACAACGCCATTCGCCCAAGACATTCGCGCCACTGGTTGACCAGGATAGTGATTTTGCAATCCTTGATCTGGGCTTGGATCTCCTTGAATTTGACTGCCTTGGCCGCTTGAAGTCTTGCTGTTTGAACCCTTTTGTCCAACTCCGATTTCAAGTCACCCAAACGGGCCAAGTGGGATTCAACCCGCTCCAATTTCTTGCGACTTTCCTCGCGACTTGCCTTGAAACGGCTGACACCCGCGGCTTCCTCAAAAAGGGCCCGCCTTTCCACTGGCGATGCTTGTAGCAGGGCTGCCACCTGACCTTGTTGAATCACGCAGAATGAATCGGAACCAGCCCCACTTCCGAGGAATAAATTCTTGACATCCTTGAGGCGAACAACCGATCCGTTGATGAGGTATTCTGACTGTCCTTGGCGGGTCAACCTTCTGGTGACCATGATCTCGGGAGTGTCAAAGGAATATGAGGCTGATCGATTGTCAAGAAATAAGGTTACCTCGGCTACTTGTGCAGGTCGCCGATTTGCGGAGCCCTTGAACAGGACATCGGACATTCCTTCACCACGCATGCTGCGTGCGCTTTGCTCACCCAAAGCCCATCTAATCGCATCAACAACATTGCTTTTTCCGGAGCCGTTAGGCCCAACGATCCCCGTGATACCAGGGATAAATTCAAGGCGGATCCTGTCGGGAAACGACTTGAATCCACAAACTTCGAGATGGGTCAGCATGATTCAGCGGTATTTTTGTTCATCACCGCCGCCACTCCTCCCCCGCTGACATTGATCAAGGTCAACTTCCATCCGTCTCCCTTGAACTTGAGACAGATGCTTTGGGTTTGGCTGCTGGAGAAGAAAACAAGTCTGGCAATGCGCCGAGTTCAGACCCTGTTTTCTGCAGGTCTGATGCTGACAAATCGTCGGTTTTCCCTTGCCTTCCAATTCTTGCAAGCTCTTGCACTGTTACTGTTTGTGGCAGGGCATCCCTTCGAACACGGCAAGAAACAGAATGACAGTTATCAGCCTGTTGAATCAATTCCAAGGCTTCAGGATAACCGGCACCCAGATGCGCCATGGTTCGAAGGATGTCCGCCAACGCCAGCGAACAAGACCGCCGTTGAGGGGAACCACCTGAAGAAGGAATCCTGCTGACCATACATCTGTCATCTCCTTCCCCTCCCGTAATGGTGAATTCTCCCGCTAGAAGGGAGAAAGGAGCTTTCAGCGAAGGTGATTTTCCAAACAGCACGATTTCTGGCCTTCGACTCGTGGCAACATGCACCAACGGATTCGTGTCGGGCGCAACAACATGCATCCAAAACGCATCTCCAAGATGTTCGCCAGCAATCAATGCATTCTTTTCATCGAGGGCCCGAAGTGAGCGAAAAGCTCCATACCGTCCCTCATCATCAAGATCGCTGGCAAGCAATTCAGAAAGCTTGATCTGGCAAACGGCTTCGTCAAGTGACGCCAATGCGGTGAAAGAGTAGGCGCGCAACATGGGGATATCGCGAATCACCCTTGCCAGTTCATCGGCACTGCTAGGACTTCCCAGATACGCGAGCGCTTCAGCCGAAGCAAATTTCACCAAACTGTTTGACGAATCAAGAGCTTTCTTGAGCACAGGGATCGATTCCTTGCCCAATGCCTCTAGACGCAAGGCGGCGACAAGGGTTCGACGAGGATCCATTAGGTCGGTTTCCAGCTTTCGAAGGTATTCGGTTAGCGGGTTACCGTTCATGTTGAGCGGAATCAGCCTGACAATTCTCAAGTACCTAGGCAAATTATGCTTGTATTGGGCCGGAACTTTCAAAACGACTACTTGATTATTTTTCGCGTTGGCAGGGCCATTCCCCGCATTCCCAGGAGCAGTTCCCGGAAATGCCTCATTGATCCTATCGGCGACCTGACTGCTGACACGGGCCAATTGCTGGTCCGGATTCATGACGAGTGTCAGGGGAAGATCAATTTGGATTTTGCCGCCCCCCCATAGGCTTGCCTGACGATAGCTGACATCTCCTGATCTCTGGTCACCAAACCCAACCAGCAAAGCGCCGCTCGCCTTGGCAATGGGATGCCCACGAAGGGCGCCCCGGTTACCTTGGTATTCAGGAACCAAATTCTGGGCAAAATCGTAGTTGTAAAGAACACAATTTTGAAGAACGCCTCCCTTGAGACTTGTCGCCTTGCTTCTGGGAGGCAAAGAAACCTCGATATCCACAGGATCCCCCTTGCGGGCCCCCGGTGGAATTCTTGCCGAAACCAACACCAGTGTGTTATTGGGTGACGAAAGGAGTTCCTTGATGTTTTTGACACCCAATTTTTTCAAGTCATCCTCTAAAATGGCACGGTTGCCATCATTTGCGGACTCACCTCCGGTTCCCTCCAAATCCGTTACCAGTCCCACCCCACCCAACGGCAACGGGTCCGCATTTCCAACACTCGTCACCTCTCCAATCGTGCGGATGCCATACCTATCCTTATCATCTGACTCACCAGGCTTTCCGATTGTATCGAATGATTTGATGCAACCCGTGGACAAAGGAACCAGTCCCGACAGCAGGATTCCACAAAGAGCGGTTCTACGGCTCCAAGAATGAAAAACAGAATTAGCTAGTTGATATTCTTGGTTTGGCGATGCCATGAAGCACCTCGCAATTGGATTCTCTCGAATGTGTTGCGACATAAGAATGTTCAAATAGAAATGTCAAGACAACATGCCTTATGGATGGTGGTAAAAAGCATTTAAATAAGAAATTATCACTGAGCTTGGATTTTGACTTCCCGAAACTGAACAAAACCTCGAACGGCTGAAAAACCAATCGGACCATTCATCGGAGTCGGTTCAGATGATTTCCAAAAGGATTCCACCGGAACCCTGTCAACTACCTGACACTGATTGAGCCAAATGGATGATCGATCGCCAATCAATTGAATTTCCACCTGATTCCATTCACCAACGGAACGATCGGCAAACATCAGCGGAGTGGACCGGAATGCCTCATTCATGAAAAGTCCACCAGACCCAAGACCAAATTGCTTGTCGATCCGATTTCGAGGGTCTCTCAAACGAATGGCTGGACACCCCTTGAGGAATACGACTGCTTCAGAACCATGA
>JAGWVO010000356.1 GCA_018970845.1 Planctomycetota bacterium | reverse complement strand
ATTATTGAAATAATGCGCGAAACAAAGAAGGATCTTCCTGAATATTGGCATGAGAAGCCTTCGTGATTAGTTGATGGTTTTTACTCCGCTGCGTTCGATTGGTAGGAGACTCCTGATGCTCAGGCAGGATGTGCTGTTTGTGATCGCGTTTGGAATGGCCTGCGCCTTTGGCGGGGCTTCACTCGTCAAAAAAACCGATGCTGATCCATTGCGTGGCGTGAAGGCTCTTGGCGCGCTCGGAGATGGCGTTTCTGATGACACGCAATTGATCCAAAAGGCGATTGATTCGGCATCCGGGAGCGTCTTTTTCCCCGCTGGAACTTACAAAATCACAAAACCACTGGTTGTCAACCTTGACAAGGTTGGGCCATTGGCCCTGTCCTCGGACGGAAGCGCAACGCTCAAAATGTCAGGCGCCGGGCCATGCCTCATTGTCAAGGGAACGCATGGCGGAACGGCGCTTCCATCAACAGTGCGACCGGAAGTTTGGGCCCGCGAAAGGATGCCACTGATTTCCGGCCTGGATATCGCGGGCGATCATCCTGAAGCCGATGGGATTCACGCCGTGGGAACTCTGATGCTCACGATTCACAGGGTTGGAATCAGGAGTTGCCGTAACGGCGTTCACCTCAAGGAGCGAAACCGAAACATCATCATTTCGGATTGCCATGTGTATTCCAATTCAGGGATCGGAATTTATTACGATCATGTCAATCTTCATCAATCGAACATCATTGGTTGCCACATTAGTTACTGCGCGGGTGGAGGCATCGTTTGCAGGGGTGGTGAGGTGCGAAACATCCAGATTGGAACTTGCGACATCGAGGGAAACATGGGCAAGGACCAAGATCCCACCGCCAACATCCTGATTGATTGCGAAGGAGGTTCCACCGCCGAGGTTGCGATCACGGGCTGCACCATCCAGCATTCCAACATCAAAGGTTCCGCCAATATCAGGATCCTGGGCGCTGGCCAAGGAATTCGCAGTGGAACCTTGGGCAATTGGGGGCATGTCACGATACAAGGGAATGTTCTTTCGGATGTTGAGGATAATGTTCATTTGCGGCAGTGCCGTGGCGTTGTCCTGACGGGAAATACTTTCTGGATGGGATATAAAAATAATCTTGTTGCTGAAAGTTGCAGCCATTTGGTTGTTGGTTCGAATCTGATGGAGAGAAATCCGGCCTACGACTATGGAACGAGCAAGGATACCTTGAATTCCGTTATCTTCAGCAAATGCAAGGACTGCACGATTTCCTCTCTTCACCTTCAAGGAGTCGTTGGCAAAGACGCTGGAATACTTTTGGATTCGTGCGAACGAATCAACCTGACGGGGTGCTCGGTGTTGGATTGCTCTCCAGTCGGAATTCAGTTGCGTGGATCGACGAAAACACAGGTTTCAGGTTGCCTTGTCAGGTCATCCTTGGCAAATGTCACCGACCGACGGGATTCAATCATTTCAATTGACGATGATGGAACAAACCTGATAACGGGAAATCTCACCGAGGTCGCGCCGGTTGTTAAGCGAAAAGTGGATTGACTTGCCAATCACCATCCCATTCACTTGGGATGAACCTGACGACCCTCCAGGTAGGTCGCGCGGCATTTGATATCCCTGATTTCATTCACCGGGCATGTGAGGATGTCGCGGTCAAGCAGCACAAAATCAGCCTTTTTACCTATCTCAATTGAACCGACAAGATTTTCCATGAACATCAATTTGGCGTTATTGATCGTGTAGAAGGAAATGGCCTGCTCCCTGGTGAGCGCCTCCTCGGCAACCAGCGGATCGATCCTGTTTCTGCCAATCCTGGTGATAGCCGTTTGCATCCCCAAGAAAGGGTTG
Source organism: Planctomycetota bacterium (assembly GCA_018970845.1). Taxonomy (GTDB): domain Bacteria; phylum Planctomycetota; class Planctomycetia; order Gemmatales; family Gemmataceae; genus REEB421. Next base: position 1,988 of record JAGWVO010000356.1, on the reverse strand, counting down.
TACGGATTGACGGATGTCATGGAACCGATTTTTTGCATGTGGTCCGAGCCGCCTCCGACGGTCACTCCCGCCTTGAACAGGCTTTGCAACGGCTGGAAATACCTGAGCCTCTCATCCTTGAATTGCTTTCTCAAGGTATGGGAATCCAAATAGAGCCAAACCGGTTGGATATCAGCCACGACCCCGAGCTTTGAACAAAGATCAACGGCTTCGGCGCTCATGAAATTGGAGTGGGTCAGGCATGGACGGGTCTTGGAAATCGGATGGGATTTGTTCACTTCCATGTAAGCATTGAGCAGTTCATGTACGGCACCGTCACCTACCGAATGCGCGGTGAACTGCAAACCAGCCTTGACAGTCTCCTCGACCAAGGGCAACAGCCTCTCCCGGGGAATGAAAAGCAGGCCTTTGTATTCCGGGTCGGTGATTGAATAAATTTCGCTTTTTCCCCAGGGCTGCCGCATGAATGCGCTGCCTGTGAGCATTCCGCCGTCGAGGAAGGTTTTGATTCCAATGATTTTCAGCATGGGGCTTCCGGCCCGGAGGCGATGTTCGGCAATTTTTTTCAGGTTTCCAAGGATCCCATCCATGCTTCCGGAGGTGCCAAGGCCGTGTGAGATGGCCACCCTTACTGTCAAAGAGTTGTCATGGAGCAACGATTCATAAGTGGATATGGATGTGCCGTCGGCATTCCTGTCGATGACGCCGGTGATGCCCACGGAGTTGTAATCATGGAACAAGGACGCGAGCCTTGTCTTCCGATCTTCATTTCCCGGGCTGCGCGCGGTCGAACCCGACTTGATCAGTCTTGTGCAACTGCGAATGATGCCGGTCGGCTCGCCATCCTTGTCCAACTCCACCTGCCCTGGGCCACCGTCCGTGACCTTGAAATTTTTGCCGATTCCGCTGGCGTTGAGAGCGATGGAATTGACTGAGGCATCCGGGCCGGTGGAAAAAACCACGGGATGGAAAGGCGCGGCGTCATCAAGTTCCTTTCTTGTCGGATAACGCTGCTCTGACAACCTCGTGATGAACACCTGGCGAATGGAAATCCATTGGCCCCTTGGAAGCGCCTTGGCACGCATCCGGACATATTCGAGAACATCATTCACTGAGTTCATGGAAGGAATCGGATGATCGAACTCATGCATGGCCGCTCCCAGGGGATGAACATGGGAGTCGATCAGGCCGGGAATGACTGTGCCACCTTGAAGGTCCAACAGCCGCGTGCGCGCGGCCTTGATTTTGAGGACTTCTTCTGAAGTCCCGGTCGCGATAATGGCACCGTCGCGAATAGCCATGGCCTGCTTAATGCTGAATTTTTTGTCAGCTGTGATAATTTTTCCGCCATGAATGATCAGGTCGGGATCTTGTGAGAGTGAAGGAATTGCAAGGATTGCCAGAAACAAAATCATGGTAAGTTCCTTGAGGTCCGTTTTGTCACCTGGCAATGTTGCCGCTGCGGGTGAATACGATTCAAACTAATCTGGAAAGAACCAACCGATCGCTATTGTTATTTTTTTCCTGTTTTCTTTTCGGGATAGACAAGTTTGGCGTGGTTCAGGATTTCCTTGAGTGACTGCACGGCCTTGGCTGCCGCCTCCTTGCTTTCGAAGCCTGTCAGACCTGAACCGCCGACTACCTTGCCTTGTGAGTCACGAACAAAAAACCGGTACTTGCCATCTTTTCCCTCGGAAATTTCAACGGTCCCCTGAGCCGGGACTTTCGTGTCCAATGGGATTTTCTTGGTATCTGAATCGGTCTTGTTTTGCTGTTCTGCCATTAATGGCGGAATGATCAAGAAAACAATCGAGCCAACGGCAGGGAAAACCCAGTGTAGCCCTTTCATCTATTGAAGTCTCCCGGCCTGGGGCCGACTGCATCAATTAATTGTCCAATTTTCTGCCATTTCCAACCCATGTGCAATGGGGGTGAGTCCATGAGGTGTTCTTCCTGATCAACCAATGATTGAATGGCACCCCAAAGCT
>JAGWVO010000355.1 GCA_018970845.1 Planctomycetota bacterium | reverse complement strand
TTTCGCGATACTCAGCCCGCCTTCGGTGAAAAGCCTCGAGCTTCAGGGCGGGCCGATGTCGCCCTCCGAGGTTCGGGATTTTCAGTCCAATCCGCACCATCGGGCCGCGGTGGAACTGAGGCGGCTTGACGATGAGGCCAAGGTACCGGGGTTGCCAACACCCGCCGCCAGCGATTTCCTTGTTGAGATGCGTCAGTTTCTGGCCTGAAAGCGCCTTCCGGCTCAATGGCTCCGCGGCCAAAGGGCGACCAGGCAACCAGGTGTGGCGCGACGGATGTCCCGCATCAGTGATTCCGTCTCCTGCCGATTGGCCATGGGATTGATTTCGCGGGCCTTCTCCAGCCACTCGAGTGCCTCGGGTATCCTGTTCCCCGCGTGGTAGTGCCTAGCCATCTGCATGGCGAAATGAGACTTGCCACCCCGCGCGGCGGCATAGGCATCGAGATAAATTCGTTCCGCCTCCCGGTGATCTCCCCTTTCGTGCGCGTTGCGGGCCAGGAGGTCGATGATTTCCAAGGAGTTTTCCAAACCGCCCAGTTCCAGCTCCGCTTTCAGCGCCTTGTCACTTTCTCCCAGAAATCCAAGCCGGTGGTTCACCAGCCCGGCCAACCGGTCTCTTCCCGGCATGCGCGGTAGGGCCTGGAGCATTTCAAGCGACTCACGGTTTCTCTCCAGCCGCGCAAGGGCGAGGCCTTTGGACCATCCGTCCGTCGCGCCGGATTCATCACGCAGTTTTTTCAGCTCCCGGGTCATGGCGTTGGCGGCATGCCTGGCCGGGTCGCCCGAAGGCATGCAATAACCCGCTGCCGCCAACGCGCCTAGCTCTCGGGAAGCCGAGAGAAACATTTCCTCGGACAGAAAGTCGGGAATTCGTTTCAGTGCGGACCTACTAAGTTCATGGGAGTAGGCAAATGGAACAATTGCGGCCGCCACGGCCGAAATGGCTATTGCGCTCCATCCGGCCTCGTACCGCGGTTTCAAGAGCATGGCCCAGGGAAGCTGAAGGGTCAGCACCCAGAAGCCGCGCGCGGCGGCCCTTTCCAACACACCAGTTTCAGGAAGGAGCGGACCAACGACACTTCCTCCAAGCACCGACAAAACCGATATTAAAAAACCAATGGAAATTGGCATCGCGGCCGGCAAGCGTGGCAGCAAGCCGGCGAGCATCCATGCCAAAGGCAACCCCATGATCACATGAACAACCAGCAGCAGATCCCATCCAAACGGCGCCGGGCATGGCCAATTAGGGGTTCCGGAAACCGGGACAAGCAATTTCACGGAAAAAAACGGAACCAGGATGGCAAGGGGCCAGCCGATCATGACCCCACCCCCAGGGCCTTTGCCGTGGCGGGTATTCGCAGTTTCCAGATCAAGCCGTCGTAGGAATAATGCAGGAAAGCCACACATATATTCATGGCCAGCCACCAGCGGGGCATGGCTTCTCCATGCTGCAGGAGCACCGACATGGCCCCCAGCGCGAGACAGAAAAGGCTGAGAAATACGGTCCAGTTTTGGGCCATCGCCCTGAAGGCATCATTCGTGCCGATCTCCCGGCGCCGCCAGGCGTAGTAGGAAAAAAATGCCATGTATTCCGTGGCATGAAACAGAGCCGATGCCACCGCCATGGATCCGACCAGCCATTTGGAATCGAGCATGAGGCCAACCAGCAAGAGGGAATAGGTCAGGATGACGCTTGCCGCGTAGCAGGCCTTGGCCACCGGAATTGGTCGGCATGCCAAAATTCTTGCCACGAGGCAAAGGCCCAGAAAGAGTGACAGGAAATCAACCATTTCCATGACAAGGGTTGCCCGGGCCGATGTCTCCATCCATCCTGTTGACCAGCCAGCTGTGCGAATGATGGCGTAAAAAACGACCGCGCGCGTGAGCAGTCGTTCCATCTTCATGCGGCGAGTGTCTTGGCAGCGCCTGGAATAAACGGCCATGATTCCGGAGTGCTGGCTGGCAAAATGCCATCCATTCCAGATGTAATCCAGGAGCAAAAGGCATGTAAGGTCACCCGTGGCGGCCCATGTGCCGGAAACCAGGGCGCCAAAAAACACGGCAATGCCGGCCAAGGCTGCGAGTGACAATCCCTGCCTTCGGTCCCTGTCGGCCACGATCGCCGCGATCGTCAGCCAGCGGTGCGGCATGGTCAGGAAGTGGATCTGACAAAATTCAAGGGGGTTTACGTCTTGAGATGGAAATAGCAGGAATATGGCCGGAAGGTTGCAGAAGAAGGCCAAATCAAACGGCGGTGAAACAAGCCAGCCGTCGTTCACGCGGTTGCCGCTCATGGAAATGATCAGGGCAGGGGGGCGTCCTTGATTTTCCAAGTTCCCTTGTCAAGGGCGAACAGCCATTCCTTGGTTGCGGAAGCTGAACCTTCGTTCGGGGTGATTTTCACGTTGGCTTTCGCGCTGTCGCCTGAGACCGCGGGAGAGCCCTCCAGTTGATAGGAAAATCCAATGTACCTTTTGTGTTCGGCCGGGGTGATCGTCTTGCCGCCGCTGAAGTAGTTCTTCATTGTCAGGTTGGTTCCGGTGTCCGCAAACTCAGTGACCAAGGATGCCAGCTTGGCGGCGTCGTTGGTTTGTGCGTTCGCCTTGCCCTGGTTGGCACCTTCGCCGCAACCAACGAGGGTGATTGCAATAACGGCCGCCAACGAAACGAAAGCCATTTTCATGAATGCAACCTCGGGATGATGAATTTGGGTGTCAGTCTGCCGACACTGCTTCGCCACCCGACTTGGACCCCAACCCCTGCCAAGCCGTGGAAGTGATGGAATCCCTGATGAAGCGCACCGATCCATCGGCGAATGAGGCGTTCACTCCACCTGTGTGCCGGCTTCTGGCCGCGGAAAACATGTTGCCATCGGTTTGGGCCGTCAGCGTGCAGGGTATTTTTTGTGAATTGGCCGGATCACAACCCCAGATGGCATCAGCCGTTTTGCTGTTGGGAGTGGTGAATGTTGAGAAGTGGTTGGCGCCCATGCCAGGATGGATGGTGGCCCCTCGCCAGTCGGTTGATGAGTCAACGGGAATGACCTCGCTGAACAGAACGGTGTTGGAGGTACCGTCGATGATGTCCGGGATACGAGTGCCCTTGCCTTGGCCCAGGCGCGCCATGGAAGTCCATTTGGTTACGCGAGACGGCCCGAACACTCCGGAATACATGGCATTTCCGGCACCAGGCCCACCTGTGGCGTTATCAGAGGCATACCTGGCTGTCCAGCATCCTGCGTAATTGCTTTTAACCAGGTTTTCAATTGCGTATCTGGAATATTCCATGGTTGGATTGTGGGTGCTGCTGGGACAAGTCATCATTTTTTTCATGAGATATTGAAACTGGATGTCTGGGCGTCGCGCAGGTGAACCGTCAAGATTGTCCGCAGGATTGGCTTCGACCATGTCGGAGTTTGAAGTTCCGCCGTTTAGGTTGGTGGACATGAGATCGGCAAGTGCCTGCTTTTCCATCACGGAAAACAGGTGGAAAGGCCAGCTAGGACCATAGCAGGCATTCGGGTTTGGCGCTCCGGGGTAAGGTTGCTGGCTACCGGCAACATACCACCAGGGGGCGTCGGTGCCCGTTTGTGGTGCTGCTCCTGCGGCACTGTATCCGTTTTCAGCAAGGGTTGGGTTGAAACGGGGAAGGCCTGGGGGCATGCTTCCAAATTGGCTTTCGGCGTTATGGCAAGCCAGCGACATCTGCTTCAGGTTGTTCGTGCATTCCATGCGGTTGGCGGCTTCGCGTACCTTTTGCACGGCTGGCACTAGCAAACCAATCAGGACCGCGATGATCGCGATCACAACCAGCAATTCAATTAAGGTAAATCCTGATCTGTAATGAAATGATTTCATGGTGTTCAG
>JAGWVO010000354.1 GCA_018970845.1 Planctomycetota bacterium | reverse complement strand
TGGGGCTTGTCAATTGCGCCCATGATTTCAAGGACCAACCCAAAGTGATCAATGGGTACTCCGAGCTTTTTGCAGAAGTGTTTGGAGATGATTCCGGGGTTGGAGCGCGCAGCGCAGTGGGAACCAACTCCCTCCCCAACAATATTCCTGTCGAGATCGAATGCATACTTGAAGTTTCTTAAGTTTACCAATTCGATATATGTGGTTGGTTTTCGTTATCATTTATTTATGATACTAACAAGCGGAATTTGTTCTCATGAGTAGTATTGAATTACCAAACAAAGTGAGTAAGCCGGCCGAAGTTTCCAAGGCCCTTGAGCATGGCGAGGGGTTGCTTCGGCTTGCTCCCACATGGGTTCCAAGATCGTTCCTGATGCCCGGGAGACGCATCAAACTGGCCCCGCGGGATATTTATGCCTATGGCGCCCATAGGGGCGGGATTGATGAGAGGTGGTTCGCTTCAACGACTCCCGCGGCAAACGAAAACCGTGTGGTCGACGAAGGGCTTAGCTATGTCGTAGTAAACGGGAAAAAGGCCTTCACCCTGCATGAGGCAGTTGATCACATTGGTGAGAAACTCATTGGCAATCCCATGTGGGACAAATACAAGCGATGGCCAGTTTACAGCAAGTTCTTTGACAACATGGGGCCGATTCCCCACCACATGCATCAGTCCGACGAGCAAGCTGCTTTGGTGGGCCAACAGGGAAAACCGGAATCGTATTATTTTCCACCCCAGCTCAACAGCATTGGAAACAATTTTCCCTACACATTTTTTGGACTGGAGCCTGGTACCACCAAGGAGGACCTGCGCCGTTGTCTGGAAAACTGGAACAAGGGTGACAATGGGATTCTCGATCTAAGCAAGGCGTATCGCTTGCAACCTGGCACAGGCTGGCTTGTTCCACCTTGTGTACTTCATGCACCGGGAAGCCTTGTCACCTACGAACCTCAATGGGGTTCCGATGTGTTTGGAATGTACCAGTCTTTGGTTGAAGGCCGTGTCGTGCCATGGTCTCTTCTTGTCAAGGACATGCCCAAGGAAAAACATCATGATCTTGACTTCATCATTGGCCAGTTGGATTGGGACGGGAATGTGAACCCGAGATTCAAGGAAGCGCATTTCCTTGAACCTATCCCTGTTAACCAAGATTCAAAATCCGCGGGATACCAAGACAATTGGATTGTTTACGGCAAGGTGAAAGGCAAGGAATTGTTCTCGGCCAAGGAACTGACTGTGGATCCGGGTGCCAAGGTGACCATCAAGGATAATGGTGCATATGGAATTGTTTCAGTTCAGGGATTTGGCCGAATCAACAAGCATCCGTTGCGTACTCCAGCAATGATCCGCTTCGGGGAACTGACAGAGGACGAATACTTTGTTTCAAGTGCCGCCGCCCAAGCCGGCGTGACATTTGAAAACCTAGGCGAGGAACCTCTGGTGACACTTCGGTACTTTGGTCCCGATGTCAACCCGGCGGCACCGTCGGTCGGATCTGCCCATCGTTCATGAAGGCAAAGCAATTTGAAGCTTTTTGGTTAATCGATTTGGGAATTTTTCTGAGATTGGAGGACCGTCATGGCCAAGAAAATTTCGATCGGAAGCTGGGCGTATGTTTTCAATCAAAAAGAAGAGATATCATTCCACAAAATTCTCCATGGCTTGCACGATCTCAAACTGGATGGTGTTGAGCTTGGAAGCTTTGGCAAGCACCCCACCCCGAAATCGCATCCAACAAAAGCCGATAGACTCAAGCTCAAAAAAGAAGTTGAGGACCACGGTCTGGCCTTCTCTGGGATTGCTCCGGACTTGTGGTCATTCAAGCTAGTGTCAGTGGAGGATCCGGCCCCGTATTTGGCGGCGTTTTTGGGATATTGCAAATTTGCCGAGGACTTGGGGATCAAGCTTATTCGTGTCGATGCGGTGGAGGCGCCCGATGTTTTTGAATCCAACAAGATAGACCCCAATCTTGGGTTTGATCGAGCCGTGAATGCTTGGAATGTCGCATGCAAAATGGCGGCGGACCATGGCCTCGATGTATCATGGGAATTTGAGCCGGGATTTGCTTTTAACAAGCCTTCTGAAATTGTTGCCATGATTGACGCCGTGAGAGCCAAGGGAAACAAGAACTTTGGTGCCATGTATGACACTTGTCATGCCCACATGTGCGCGGCTATTGGTGCCCGGCATCCGGGCAACAAGGAAATATTGCCTGGCGGCGGAATTGAACTTCTTCATAAACTCAAGGGACGGGTCAATCATGTTCATTTGATTGATTCAGATGGCTCTTTGAATGAACATTCCACAAGCACGCACAATCCGTTTGGAACTGGGCATTTGAAGTTTGATGAATATATGCCGGCACTTCTGGGGGCAGGAATTCCATCCGATTGGTGGTGTATAGATCTTTGCTTCTGGCCGGATGCTTGGAATGTCACGGCTGATTCGATGCGGTTTTTAGGAAACATCAAGAAACAATACGCCAACTTAGGCGCTTAAATGCCTTTATCGGGACAACCTCCTTCTGCACGACATTTGTGAATCGAGAATATTTCTGGGAGTGCGAATATGAAGACCATTAACGTGGGTATGGTTGGCTATGGCTTCATGGGCAAGGCCCATAGCAATGGATTTGCCCGGGCCAATCAATTTTTTGACCTTAAGCATTCTTTGAAGCTCAAGGCGATTTGTGGAAGAACCCGTGAAAAGGCGCAAGCTTTTGCGTCATCATGGGGTTATGAAGATGTTGAAACGGATTGGCGAAAACTTATTGATCGTAAAGATATCGATCTCATCGATATTTGCACGCCAAACGATAGCCATGCTGAAATAGCCATTGCGGCGGCCCAGGCTGGGAAAATGATTCTCTGTGAAAAACCATTGTCCTTGGATGGAGACCAAGGTCTTAAAATGGTTCAAGCAATCGAAAAAGCCGGTGTACCCAACATGGTCTGGTACAACTATCGGCGAATTCCGGCAGTATCCTTCGCGAAGCAACTTATTGATGAAGGGCGACTGGGGCGCATTTTTCATTATCGTGCCAAATTTCTTCAGGACTGGACCATCAATCCAGAATTGCCACAAGGTGGGGCAGCACTTTGGCGACTTGATGTCGGTGCGGCGGGGTCGGGGGTTACGGGTGATTTGCTGGCTCATTGCATTGATACAGCCATTTGGCTTAATGGTGATTTCAAACAATTGACAGCCTTGACGGAAACATTTGTCAAGGAACGCAAGCACAACCTTACCGGTAAAGTTGAGAAGGTTGGGATAGACGATGCCTGCTCATTCATAAATACCTTCGAAAATGGCTCTCTTGGGAATTTCGAATCGACTCGTTACGCCAGGGGACATAAGGCGCTCTACACATTTGAAATTAACGGCGAAAACGCAAGCATTGCGTGGGACCTGCATGATCTCCATCGTTTGCAATGGTTTGATCACAAGAATCAAGGATCGCTGCGTGGTTGGACTTCCATTCATGTCACCGACGGCGATCACCCCTATATGAATCGGTGGTGGGTTCCTGGCCTAGCGATTGGATACGAGCATAGCTTTGTCCACCAAGTTGCAGATTTTGTGCAAGGTATCGATACTGGAAAGCCTGCTTCCCCCACATTCAGGGATGCCTTGAAGACTCAAAGAGTCTGTGATGCAATTTTATCATCTGGCAAGGACCGTTCATGGCATGATGTCAAGAAGGATTGAGAAACGGCATCCTTACTGAGTATGCGATCTCGTTTAATTCCGTTGTCACGCATTCAAGATCTTTTCAATTGGCTTGGCTGTGCCTGGCAATGGTGACACTGGCCTGCCTTCTACATCCTGTATGGGTTTTTCAAGATCAAGGCCGATGCTGTTAAGGACCGTTGCTA